>JBEGTV010000029.1:0-11837 GCA_041179225.1 Deinococcota bacterium
CCCTAGAATAGCAAAAATAAACGCACCACGAGACGTTAAAAACCAGAACAATACGTTCACGGCTTGGCTAACGCACCACGATACGTTCATTACTGGTACGCACTTCAAGCACTGCCATACCAAACCCCGTTTTTAAGGCTTCAAAACGCTGATCCTCTAATCTCACCTCAAAACCCGGTAAATCCACTTCAACCCGCGAATTATTGGTATTACCACGAATGGTTAAACCACTACTGGCACGAATACGCTCTAGTTGCACCATGCCATTGCTGCTTTCAATACTTGAACTGGTATTATTTTGCAAACTCAAATCTTCAAGTTGCACATTGGCATTACTGGTTTGAAGTCCAAGACGCACCTCCAAACCCTGCAAAACTCGAATTTTAGCGTTGCTGGTCTTCGCCATTAAATCCCCAGAAACACGCTCCAAAACCACTTCGCCATTACTTGTCTCGAGATTCGCCTTGGTTTTACCTGTATCACGTAATTCGATTCGTCCATTGCTGGTTTTTGCCAAAACCTCACGGGTTAAACCCTCGACCCGCACACCACCATTACTGGTTTGAAGATTCAAAACCAAATTCGGCGGAATATCTAAAACCATGTTCACCCCACTCGAGAAACTAAAAAAGGGTTTACGCGCCACCAAACGCAAAGTATCGCCGCGCTTCTCGAGTACCACACTGCCCCCGCCTTTACGTTCCAAACGCAAATCCCCACCCGATTCACGAACTTGAACTCGCAAATTGCCATTAAAACCCCGAATCTCAAGACGTTGTACCCCAGACCAATCCAAAGTTTGTAAATCATTCGGTTCGTTCCGCAAAGCTGGACTAAAGGTACGCGGATTCCACGCTCCAGCCGTTAAAATTCCACCAGCTACTGTCACCACTGCCCAAAGCACGGCGGTACTTGGTTTTAAGCGCTGTGCGACGAACAAACCACCAATCACCAAAAGCCATAGCCACCATAATGTCCCCAGAGGTGTGAACAATAACGCCAATAAAAAAGCGCCCAAAGGCAACCAGGAGGAGCTTTGATCTATTTGTGTCAGCCAATCGCGGGCTTTGTGATCCGAAGGGACATCAGGTTTCATACAAATAGTTTACGGCTTCAAAGATGAAATAGTTTCAAGGACATGAACTCCAAACTCCTTGCGAGGACATAAACTCCAAACTCCTTGCGAGGACATAAACTGTTTACTACTCGAGTAGCTTAAACCCAGAGGTGTCCATGTACAAATTCAAACGCTGGCAATGGGCATTGATCATCAGTGGATTACTGATGTATTTCACCATCATTACATTCCAAGTTTATGGCAACTTTTATCTTGGCTACCCGCCGTACACACCCGCTTTCTTGAGCCACAGCAAACGCCCAATCGAACGAATTTTTGAGCTACAGCGCCCCTCGAGTCTGCGGGTTTGGGGAACACTCAAAGAGGGGCGTATCACCTTAAAAATAAACGGCACAATCAAACGCGAATGGGTAGATGACTTTAATCTGCGCTTGACTCTACCGGCAGGCACACAAAAAATGCGAATCGAATTCGAGGAAGCCACAGGTCAACTCGAGTACAGCCTTGAATAAAACTACGCTGAGGGTTCATACCCCACATACCCCAGATGGCATTGGTTCATACCCCAGAATCGGCGCGAGCCAACGTTCTGCCACTTCGAGACTGATGTTTTTACGCGCCGCATAGTCTGCCACTTGGTCTTTTGCAATGCGCCCAACTGCAAAGTACCTCGAGTCAGCATGTGCAAAATACAACCCCGAAACACTCGAGGCTGGAGTCATGGCGTAACTTTCGGTTAGCTCTAAACCAATTCGTTCTGCCCCCAGAAGTGCAAAAATTGTGGCTTTTTCGGTATGGTCTGGTTGGGCTGGATAGCCCGGGGCTGGACGAATCCCGTTATAGCGTTCCTTGATTAAATCCTGAGTGCTTAGACTTTCATCCCGAGCGTAACCCCAATGCTGGCGGCGCACATCGGCATGAAGCTGTTCTGCTAACGCCTCGGCGAGACGGTCTGCTAGGGCTTTGACCAGAATAGAATTGTAATCATCTAGCCCTTGTTCATAGTCTCGAGCCACCTGTTCTGCACCGTGGATGGTGCAAGCAAACGCCCCAATATAGTCCTGCACCCCAGACTCGAGTGGCGCAATAAAATCAGATAATGCCGTATTTGCCTCACGCTGGTCACGCTGCTGGCGAATGGTATGAAAAACTGTATTCGCTGTTGAGCCATCGGTCAAATGAATGTCATCTTTCACGGCATTGGCTTCCCAGAAACCAATCACGGCTTTAGCGGTTAGTTTGGTCTCGAGCATATCCAACATGTTTTGGGCATCGGCAAACAATTCTTTAGCTTGTTTTCCAACAACTGCATCATCAAAAATAAATGGGTAACGTCCTTTTAATTCCCATGCAATAAAAAATGGTGTCCAATCAATCAGTTCACGTAGACTCGAGATGCTGTACTCGAGGGTTTTTGTTCCTAAAAAACTTGGTTTTACAGGCGCAAATTCGAGAATAGGTTTTTTAGCACGTGCTTCCTCTAAACTTAAAAATTTGATGGTGCGTTCGGCTCGAGCAATTCGCAGGGCGGCATACTCGGATTTAATGTCTGTATGGTACGAATCGCGGTCACTCGAGAGTAATTTCTGAGCCACGGTCACGGCTCTCGAAGCATCCAAGACATGAACCACTGGGCTACTGATAACCGGTTCGATTTTTACAGCCGTGTGTGCCTTAGACGTGGTTGCCCCACCAATTAAAAGCGGAGTAGTGATTCCAAGGCGCGTCATTTCCCGAGCCACAAAAACCATCTCGTCTAAACTCGGCGTGATTAAACCAGATAAGCCGATTAAGTCCGCACCAATTTCTTGGGCTTTCTCGAGGATGCGTTCAGCCGAAACCATCACGCCCATATCGGTTATTTCATAGCCATTGCAACCTAGCACCACACCGACAATGTTCTTACCGATGTCATGCACATCGCCTTTGACGGTAGCCATCAGCACTTTACCCGCACTACTCGAGCCAGACCCCAATTTATCCGCCTCGAGAAATGGGGTTAGGTACGCCACAGCTTTTTTCATCACTCGAGCCGATTTGACGACCTGTGGCAGGAACATTTTACCCGCCCCAAATAAATCTCCGACCACATTCATACCGCGCATCAGGGGTTGCTCAATGACCTCGAGCGGACGGGCAAACAAGTGCCGCGCCTCTTCGACATCGGTTTCAATAAAATCGCTAATACCTTGAACCAAGGCGTACTCGAGACGTTTTTCAACATCAAAACCGCGCCACTCGAGTTTTTTGGTTTCGGATTTCTTTTCGCCTTTGACTGTATTTGCCATCTCGAGCAGGCGTTCAGAGGCATCTTCGCGGCGGTTCAAAATCACATCTTCGACACAATCACGCAGGTCTGGGGCGATATTCTCAAAAACCTCGAGCATCCCCGCATTGACAATCCCCATGTCCAAGCCAGCCTTGATCGCATGGTACAAAAAAACACTGTGCATCGCTTCACGCACCGTGTTATTGCCACGGAAACTAAAACTGACATTGCTGATACCACCCGAAACCAGCGCCCCATGCAGATTCTCTTTAATCCAACGGGTCGCCTCAATAAAATCCAGTGCATAAGCATTGTGTGCTTCGATGCCTGTAGCAACCGTTAAAACATTTGGATCAAAAATAATATCAGTGGCATCCCAACCGTTACTGACCAAAATGTGATACGCCCTCGAGCAGATTTCTTTGCGCCGCTCGAGTGTATCAGCTTGACCGGCTTCATCAAACGCCATCACCACTGCCGCCGCACCATAACGCCGCACCAATTCGGCTCTGCGCTTAAACTCGAGTTCGCCATCTTTGAGGCTTAGGGAATTGACAATGGCTTTGCCCTGCACGCATTTAAGCCCCGCCTCGAGAACATCCCATTTACTCGAGTCAATCATGAGCGGCACTCGAGCAATTTCTGGTTCTCCCGCCACCAGACTGAGGAATTTAACCATTGCGGCTTGCGAATCCAGCAGCCCCTCATCCATGTTCACATCAACAATTTGCGCCCCAGCCGTGACTTGCTGCCGAGCAATCACCAGACCCGCCTCAAAATCCCCCTCGAGAATCGCCTTGGAAAACTTCGGGCTTCCCGTGATGTTGCTGCGCTCGCCAACATTGACGAAGTTCGTGTCTGAGGTGATTATCAGTGGCTCGAGACCAGAGAAGAAGGCAAAAGGCGAAGGGCGAAGGTCAAAGGTTTCACTTTCGCCTTTTGCCTTCTTGACCCCGACAGCAGCACCTTCGGGCTTGGGTCGCTTTTGCCTTTCGCCTGCCCTTCTTGGCTCGAGTCCACGCACCGCGTCGCTAATCGCCCTGATGTGTTCTGGAGTGCTGCCACAGCAACCACCCACAAGGTTCAGCAGCCCCTCCTTGGCAAAGTTTCCCAACACTTGCGCCATGTACTCGGGGGTGTCATCGTACTCACCAAAGGCATTGGGCAGCCCAGCGTTCGGGTAGCAACTGATGTATTCACCTGCGATACTCGAGAGCGCCCGAAGGTGTGGGCGGAACATCTCTGCACCCAAAGCACAATTTAAGCCAACTGCAAGCGGTTTAGCGTGTTTAACCGAAATATAGAATGCCTCGGCGGTTTGCCCCGATAATGTCCGTCCAGATTGGTCGGTAATTGTGCCAGAAATAATAAGCGGGGTTCTTACGCCCCTTGCCTCAAACAAATTCTCGAGGGCAAACAATGCAGCTTTGGCGTTTAAGGTATCAAAAATCGTCTCGAGGAGCAGTAAATCCACACCACCATCCAAGAGTGCCGTGGCTTGTTCGGTGTAGGTTTCCACCAGTTCATCAAAAGTCACATTTCTAAAGGCTGCATCCTCAACTTTAGGGCTAATACTTGCCGTACGAGAAGTTGGACCAAGCGCCCCAGCCACAAAACGTGGTTTCAGGGGACTTTGGAATTTATCCACTGCCGCCCTTGCGACCTGTGCCGAGGCGAGGTTGATTTCCCGCACATGGCTTTGCATTTCATAATCGAGTTGGCTAATGGCAGTGGCATTAAACGTATTGGTGCTGATGATGTCTGCCCCAGCCTCGAGATAGGCTTCGTGAATGCCTTGAATGATCTCTGGGCGGGAAATAGAAAGAAGGTCATTATCGCCAAATAAACTTTGGACACTCGAGAAGCTAGGATGACGGAAATCTTTTTCATGCAGATTATGCTGCTGAATCATTGTTGCCATTGCACCATCCAAAACCAAAATGCGCGACTCGAGTAGGGAAGAAATAGGTGTTTTAAGCATGGGATTTACCTTTGTTGTGGATAGAAATTTCATTTTCAATCCAATGTTTTTCTTTCTCGAGCCAGTTGTGAAAATTTTGAACAATAACCGCAAGTGGATTTGGAAAACCATATCCAAAAATTTCTGGCATCCAAATTGGCTCTTGGTCTCGTAAGGTTTCTAATAAAGGTTGAAGTCGCGTTAATTCATAAAAAATCTCATTGATTCTTGGGTCATCTTCTTCTTCAATATCTGTTTTTTGAAGGGTTTGTTCTGCTTTTTTTAATAACAAGGCAAGCTCAATCAAAAGCCACTGCCTCTTAGCCAACCAAGTAGAACTATTTTCAAGTTCACAAAGTTCAACCAAGTAACCTATTTGTTCATTTCTTGTTAGAGAATGACTTGTCAGACAAGCTATAGCTGGCAATTGTTCATCTGTGGCATTTTCAATCTTCTGCACAGCATAGTCACTAATATCAGAGTACCTAAAATAACCCAACTCTGCTCCAGCAGTGACCAATGCCCAACTGGATTCATACCCATAAGCATTTGCTTGTTGTAATTTTTGTAAGACCTTCATTAAATTAACCTATTCTCAAAACATTCTGCGGATTTAATTTCGCCTCGAGTTGTGTTTTCATAATCTCGAGTTCCAGTTTAGCTTCGGCTTGTAGCCCAAGCGCCTTACTCAATCCTACCGAGTTGGTGGAAAACCGTTGCTCGAGTTGAATTTGATGATTGGCTAATTTATAGGTGTGAATCTGGAGTGCATCGGTGGGTTTGGCATTGCCTATACTTGAAAAATTAAATTCTTGGCGCATGTACGTTTCTAAAGGCGTTTGAATAACCAGCGCTAAGTGCTTGCCCAGATGCTCGAAGGTCTGGATTTTATGGTGCAGTTGTACCAGAATAGTTTTTGCAGTCATTTTCCAATTCATACCAAAACTTTTGTGGCTCTCGAGTATCGCAGCTTGCCCTCGAGCCAAAATAAATTTTTGTCGTTCATTCCAAAGGCTGCCTGTGGTGTCTAAGGTTTGTATTTCAATGCCTACAAAATCCTCTACTTTATTGTTTTTAGCACTGACCAGAAAATAGTCTACACTGCCACCGGGAATACTGATCTCTGGCACAATATGCAGTTGGTTGCCTGGCTCATGGTTTGTGAGTAAATGCAGTGCATCAAAGAAAATTTGTTGACGCTCGAGCATTCGGTGTGGGCAGATAATCATGCCTTCGGTGTGCTGTCCGTAGGCAATACTACACGTTCCTATGGCAATTTCTGGGCTGCTTTTACGGGTTTTAACGCATTTGCGGTTTAGGTACGGGCATTGCTGCTCGAGTAACACAGTTTGCCAGTTTACTTGGCTTTGTTCAGATTGCCCAAATAACTCGAGGAGTGCGCTCATTGTTCGCACCGTTTTTTAGCAATTTCTAGGTAGGTTGCCGATAAATCAATGCCGATACTCGAGCGCTCGAGTTGCTGGGCGACAAACATGGTTGTACCAGTGCCACAAAAAGGGTCTAACACCACACCATTTTTAGGGCAGGTACTCAGAATTGGAATGCGACATAAGTCCTCTGGAAATGGGGCGTAATGCGTTTCGCGTTTTTGAGTATCTTCAGGAATTATTTCCCAGACATCACTGGGTTTTGCACCATTTGGATGGTATTTAAGAAAGTAAAAGCCTTTTTGTTGTAATTCCTTAGCGCGTCCCGAAACTTTTTGTTGATCTGAATGGGTGGTGCGTTGTTGTCCTCGTATAACCATCCGAAAATCCGAGATTTTACCTGTGGTTACGTCGGTTAGAACACTTTCTAAAGCCGTAAAAGCGGCTTGTTTCTCGAGTTCGCTCAGGGCAGTTGAAAGCTCGATTTGGCGTTTGTACCGCACTCCACTGACACCAGTGGCTGAAATAACCTTGCCATTCTGGACTTTACTAGCTCGAGGTTTATGACGAATCGCATCAGTATCATAAAAATACTGTTTGGATTGGACAAAATGAAAAATATTCTCGTGTAAATTGCGTAATTTATCTTTGGAATTATCAGGTGCGCCTTTAAGTTTATTCCAAATAATGCTGTTGCGAAGAATAAAACCATGATCCATTAAAGCCAGTGCAACTCGCCACGGAATTCCCATTAAATGCTTATCCAAGTAAGTATCGCCCAAGTTTAACCACAAAGACCCCGTAGGTTTTAAGACTCGTTTCACCTCGAGCAGAATTTGTACCAGAGCTTGCACATAATCGGTATAATCTGCCTCGAGTCCAATTCCAGCGCTTTCGTACTCTCGATGACCCCAGTATGGTGGGCTGGTTAAGCAGCAATCTACACTGGCGTTTGGTAGTGTTTGCAAGACTCGCAAGGCATCCCCACAGTAAAATCGTGGTTGAAAAATTGATATTGGAGGTTCTAAAAAAGCCACTTGTTTCATTTTTTGAACACCTCAAAGGCTTCAGCTTGTTGCCCAAGTGCATTGGTGCAAATTTTCTTCACACCCACCACTCAAGCCGCGATTGCAAAAACTCGAGCGGTGCAACAGTTTGCCCAGCTTTATATTTATTCGTCTCGAGGTAGTCTTCATTGTCTGGGTTGCGGTTGACCTCGAGTTGATTGGTGTGCAAATTTAATATCCAGTATTCGGGGATTTTATTTCGGGCGTAGGCTCTTAGCTTGGCATTTTGGTCGCGCTCTAAGGTGGTATCTGAAACCTCAATAACCAGAATAGCGTCCTCACTGGTTGTGTTTTGGGTGGCATATCTCGAGGTTGGCAACTTGCGGAGCATCAGGTCTGGTTCTACAAAATCTGGTGGAGGGGAAAGCAAAATCATTGGGACTTGTGCAGCAACCGAAGCCTTACTTTGAAATAGAATAATCATTTTCTCGGTTAGGGTCGTGACAGCATACGAATGGCGTAGTCCTTGCATTCCTTTCACAAAAATCTCTCCGTTTAGCAATTCAACGTGTTCAGATGCAAACAATCCAGATTCGCTCATCTGTTCAAATTCGGCATAGGTAAACCGTCTCGGGGCAAGCTCGAGTGGTGGTGTTTTGGTTGGGCGCTCCAACGCTAAGGTCATATACAAATTATAGCACTGCCTGTTTTTCATTGTTCTCGAGTTTGGGCTATTCCTAATTTTAGTCCCAGACCCTAAATCTCGTGGTGTTTTGGTACAGTCACAACTAGCTGTTTTAACGTAAAACAAGGCATGAAACGATTACTGTCTGTTTTACTGTTCTTATTGATTTCCTGTGCGCCTGTGGCTCGAGACCCAAATGCGCTTTCGGTGGCGGATGCTCCGCCCGCACCGCGTTTAGCGGGAATGACTTCGAGTGCCTATGTGATTTTGGCGGGTGAACGTGTGTATTACGAGGTTGGAGGTTCGGGAACACCTGTGGTTTTTGTGCATGGCATTGGTGCGGGCAATTCGATGCACTTGTACCGACAAAATACCTTGGCGCTGAGTAAACAACATCGGGTGTATGCTTTTGATTTTCCGGGTTTTGCTCGTTCTGGCGCACAACCTATTCAGTACACCAACGAACTCTATGTCCAAGTCTTGCGCGAATTCTTGCAAAAAGTGGTGCGCGAACCAGCCGCTGTCATCGGCGGGAGTTATGGCGCAGACTATGCCATTCGTGTTGCTGCCGAAAACCCCGAACTGATCACAAAACTTTTATTGGCTAATCCAAGTGGTTACGGCTTTTCCGACGAAGCCAGATTAGCGCGTGGCTCAGACCGATTCCGCCGCAACCCTGACTTATTTAATCAGTATGCCACTACCCCAATCGGGCTGTTTTTATTTCAAATCTTAAGTGGTGAAGGCGGCTTAAATTTTTTCTTGTACAACACCGTTTACTTAAATGGCAACTTGGTTACGCCTGAACTCACCCGTATTTACCAGCAGAATCTCGAGGGGGCAAATAAAGCCTTTGCACCGTTTTCGTTTTTCGCTGGGATGCTCGCCCAAGATGTTAGCGAATACTGGGCAAAACTCAAACAACCAACCTATTTGGTTTGGGGTAACGAGGATGTCTTTACACCAATTACCGAAAGCCGATATTTTCTCGAGGCACGCCCTGTGCCAATGGCAGTTGTACGCGCCCGTGCAGTGCCTTACGATGAGGCATTTGAAAAGTTTAATAAAATTGCTTTGCAGTTCTTGAAGTAAGGCAAAAGCAGGCGAAGGGCAAAAGGGTGAAAAGGTCAAAGGGTTTATTTTACCTTTTCACCCTTTTGCCCTTTTTACCCTAATCTCTTAAATCACGTCTTTGACAAAGCCTTCGCCTCGAGCTTGCAATTCACTCCGCAAATGGCTGCTGACGGGTTTCTCGAGGGTCGGGTCAAACTCGAGAATGCGTTTGGCGAGTTCTCGAGCTTGTTCGATGATGATGGTGTCTCTGGCAATATCACCAAGTTTGAGGTCGGCTAAACCGCTTTGGCGTGTTCCCATGATTTCGCCGGGTCCGCGCAGTTTTAGGTCAGCTTCGGCAATCTTAAAGCCGTCGGTGGTGGATTCAATCACTTTTAAGCGTTCCTTGGTTTTTTTGCTGTGGTCGCCAGCCACCAGTAAACAATAACTTTGTTCTGCGCCGCGTCCGACCCGTCCGCGCAACTGATGAAGTTGCGATAATCCAAAGCGTTCGGCATTTTCGATGACCATAACGGTAGCATTAGGAATATCCACACCGACTTCAATCACTGTGGTGGAAACAAGAATATCAAACTCGAGACTGCGGAAACGCTGCATAATCTGGTCTTTTTGTTCGGCTGGCATTTTGCCGTGGAGCAGTTCAATTCTGGCTTCGGGAAGGATTTCTTTGAGGTCGGCTGCCAGTTGGGTGGCGGCTAGAATCTCCTCGAGTTTTTCGGATTCTTCGATTAAAGGTGCAACCACAAAGGCTTGTCTGCCGAGCCGAATTTGTTGCAACACAAAACTGTAGGCTTGCCGACGATGCGTGTCTAAAAGCAGCTTGGTTTGGATGGGGGTGCGTCCGGGTGGCAGTTCATCTATAATTGTTAGCTCGAGGTCGCCGTAAGCAGTTAGGGCAAGGCTGCGTGGGATAGGCGTGGCACTCATCACCAGAACATCGGGGCGGCTGGCAAGTAGCGCTCGGCGCTGCATCACACCAAAACGATGTTCTTCGTCTATCACGGCTAAACCAAGGTTCTTAAAGTTTACGCCTTCCTGAATTAAGGCTTGTGTACCCACCGCTATATCAATTTGCCCAGTCTCGAGTCGTTCACGGGCAGCACGGCGTTCTTTGACGGTCATTGCGCCAATCAGTAATTCTATTTTTAACCCGAGTGGATACAAATACTTTTGAAAATTGAGGTAATGCTGCCGTGCCAGAATTTCGGTTGGTGCCATCATTGCGCCTTGGAAACCATCCAGCGCCGCCAAGTACAGCGCACAAGCTGCGACGGCGGTTTTGCCACTGCCGACATCGCCTTGGAGCAACCGCGCCATTTGCTTAGGCAGGCGCATACTGCCAGCAATCTCGAGTAAACAGCGCCGTTGGGCTTTGGTAAACTTAAACGGCAATGCCGCTTCAAAACGGTTGATGTCTTCATCTAGCGCCCTGAATTGCTTACCGAGTAAATGACTTTTCCCTTCGAGCATCACCCGCAACTCGAGAAACAGAAATTCATCGAATTTAAGCCGTTCTAGTGCCAATTCTAAGGTCTCCAGTTCAGTTGGTTGATGGGCTTCACGCAAGGCTTGTGCCAATGGCATCAGCTTAAATTCGCCACGGGTTTTGCTGCTTAAAAAATCCTCGAGTTCGGGAAAAGCATCCAGTACCGCTTGTCCGCAACGCCGCAAAAAGGCTTGATAAATGCCATCGGTGGTGCTGTAAACCCCAATCACACGGTCTGTACTGAGGCTTTCGCCGTCATCATCGAGTTCAAAGTATTCGACTCCAACTTCGAGTTTGCGTCCAAAACGCTTGGCTTTACCAGTCACAATCAGCCGAGCGCCTTCGCGCAGGGTTTTTTCGACCCAAGGCTGATTAAACCATGTGGCGGCTGCCATATTGCCGTAGTCATCGCGCAGTTCGGCTTTGAGAATCAGCATTCCTTTACGTGGTTGTACCCGAGATTTACTGGTGACAGTGCCAACAATTGTAACTTTTGCGGCATCTTCGATTAAGTGAAAGCCCGGTAATTTGCGTCTGTCTTCGTAACGGCGCGGATAGAAATGCAGTAAATCCCTTACGGAGCGCACATTTAAGAGTGCCAGTTTTTTGACTGCTCCAATCGGCAGGGTTAGTTTCTCGAGTGGGCTATCCAACTGCACAAGGCTACGTTCGATTGGTAAATCCTTTTGGACTCGAGTCACCACGGGTTTAGCTATTGGCTCGAGCAGTGCCAAAGCCTCGAGCAGTCGGGTTTGGCGTTCTTTAAAGCTAAAAGTGCTGTAACCATCCAGCACGGCACGTATCTTGGGAAATGGTTGTGCCACATTACTGAGTAACGCCTCGAGTCCAGCCGTCACGACTTTATCTTGACAACCAGAAGCGAGTTCTCG
>JBEGTV010000030.1:0-11719 GCA_041179225.1 Deinococcota bacterium
ACCCGATGACGCAACTTGGGATGATGTTCAATACGCGGTTTTGTTCCGTCAGTCCATTGCCAGAGGATTGGCAGATAGTGAAGCTGGACGTGGTAAAACCACTGAAGAAGTACGCCAGCATTTTGCTAAGAAGTGGAGTGCATGAGGGTTATTTGGCGTGATGAAGCGACGGCTCATCTTGAAAGTATCTACGACTACATCAGTTTGTATTACGCCGAAGATACTGCTCGAAACATCATCAATCGGCTTGTGGCTCGAGCCGACGAGCTTGGCGATTTTCCACTGATGGGACGGGTTGTACCTGAACTCGAAGACCCCGAAATCAGGGAAATTCTCGAGCGGGGTTATCGTATTATCTACCGAGTTCGGGATGACAATGTTGAGATTTTAACGGTCTTTCATGGGTCTCGCGCTTCGCCCTACTAATGGGTTTATGAAATTACCAACAGCCTCGAGACGCACCTCGAGTGATTAAAACCACTTAATTCCCAAAAATCAAGCTAAATTTTACGGTATTATCCCAAGTCTTGTGGAAGGTCTTTTTATTGCGTCACAACTCGAGGAAATCCGTGTTCGGCTTCCAGCCCGTAACCTCGGTTGGGTATTTCCCAACGAAACCACTGCCGCGCTGCTGCTCGAGGATTCAAACCGTAAAGTCTTAAATCTGGTTCTCGAGTACAAAGCTCCGAGTCCAACACTTTATACAAGTACAGCCAAGCTCGAGGGGGATGCCTCTAACGCTTTTCAAAGAGCGCTCGAGAACAAGGTTAAGGGCGATTTATTAAGTGTGCAGCAACTTAAACTAGACCGAGTGGTGATGCTCGAGTTTGGTCTTGGGACTGGTTTTGTTGGTTCGGATGCAGCCAGAATTCTTTTTGAATTAACAGGTCGAAATGCCAATTTGCTCATCCTTGAATCTTCGCCTGAGAATTCTTTTGTTGGTAAAATTCAAGTTGCAGCCCGCGAAATCACCAATGCCCGAAATCGTTTTCGGACAATTCGTTCTGGTGGTCTGTACACGCCGCCACCACCGTATGAAAAACTTGACCCTCGAGTGGCTTCGGATGAAGAACTTCGTCTGGCACTCAAAGGCAAACCAATTTCGGCGTGGAGTAAATCAATTGATGGTCTTGGGACAACTTTGCTGTGTGAACTCGAGCATCGCTTAGATAAGACTGGAGATGCGGTGCTGGCGCTGCGCGATTTAGTTGCCAATCCAAGTTTATCTTCCCTAGAATCCTTATCTGACCAAGCCAGAGACCGAACCCGTCTCGAGCGCCTAACCGAACTGCGTAAATCCATTCGTGAACCGCTCGAGAAACGCCTGAAACTACTCGAGAAACAGCGTGAGGATTTGCAACGAGCCGAAGATAATGCCTTAGCTGCTCTTCTTTGGCGCGAATCTGCCGAGACCCTGCTGGCGTACAGTTTCCAAGTGCCAAGTGGCGCAAATTCAGTCACCTTACCAAGTTTGTACCAAGATGGCACAGTCACAATCCCTCTCGAGCCAGAATTAAGTGCTGCCCAAAATGCTAATAAGCTCTTTGCTAAAGCCAAACGCCGTGAGGAAGTGCTGGAAAAACTCTTGGTCAGAGAAGAAGCTCGAGTTGTGCAAGAAAAGCAACTTAGGGCTTTACTCGAGGAAGTGCAAACCGCACCTGAATTGCGTTTACACAGTTTACTCGAGGCTCACAGCCCAACTTCTGAAAGCCCGCCCCCTGTAGGAATGCGTTACCGTACCAATTCTGGTCTCGAGGTGTTGGTTGGGCGTAATTCCAAAGAAAACGAGGTTTTAACCCACCGAATTGCCAAAAGCGCCGATATTTGGTTTCATGTTCAGGGGTATCCGGGTTCGCATGTGATTTTACGCGCTCAGAATAAAGAAATTCCGTTCGCCGATATTCTCCAAGCTGCTAGTATTGCCGCGTGGTTTTCTAAGGCGAGGGGCAGTACCAGCGTGGCAGTAGATTACTTATTTGCCAAACATGTCTGGCGACCCAAAGGTGCAAAATCGGGTACAGTACATTTCTCGCACCAAAAGACCGTAGTTGTTGAACCAGTCTTGCCATCGTAAACTTGGGTGTGAATGCTAAATATGTCCATACAAATTTAGTGGCTGCCAATTGGCGGGTACTAGCGGGTTTTTACCAAACCGTTTTTGGTTGTGTGCCAGTGCCTCCAGAACGTGATTACGCTGGAGAAAAATTTGATGCGCTTGCCAGTTTGGTCGGTGCAAGACAACGTGGAATGCACCTTCGTTTACCGGGCTTTACCGACAACGCACCAACCTTAGAGATTTTTGAGTATCAACCGAGTCTCGAGAAACCCGAAACCAAAGTGAATCGCCAAGGTTACGGGCATATTGCTTTTGCCGTAGACGATGTGCAACAAGCCTTACAACGTATTCTCGAGCATGGTGGTGGTCAGGTCGGTGAAGTGGTTACACTGACTCGAGCCGATGGACAAAGTGTAACCGTGGTTTATGCCACCGACCCCGAAGGCAATGTTGTGGAGTTGCAGAAGTGGTCTTAAAGTCTGCTAGACTCAAGCTATGATTCTTCGTAGTTTTTCGATTCGTGGCTACATAGAGGCTGCCTTGCAATTGGCACGTTATGAAACTGATGAGAACGGCATGGTGGTGGCTGAAGTTCCCAATGTGGCTGGTTTTTTTTCCGAAGGCAAGAGTGTTGAAGAAGCCCGTCGTCAACTTGCCGATGCTATAGAAGGTAACATTGTTTTGGCATTGCAATTGAATCGTGAAATTCCTACTTTAGCGGGTGTGCAAATCGAGGAATGCGTTGCCTAAAGTCTCACCGCTTAAAAGTCTCGAGATTATTCGTAAGTTGCGGGCATTGGGTTATGAGGGTCCGTTTCCGAGTGGACGACATGTGCATATGGTGCATCCTGACAAAAAATTCCCATTGATTCCAATTCCGATGCACCCTGGCGACATTGGTGTTGGATTGATTCGTAAAATTATCCGAGATGTAGGCGTGAGTCTTGAACAATGGCTTGATTTGTGAACTCAATAACCCCATGTCAGGGCGGCGGCGCTCCATGCTAAGCCGCCGCCAAAGCCAACCAGCACAACTTTATCACCCTTCTTTATTAAGTTATTGTCTATGCCATGCTCGAGAGCAAGCGGTATTGTAGCGGCGCTGTTGTTGGCGTGGCGTTCAATGCTGACCACAAATTTACTCGGCTCGAGTTTTAAGCGTTCGCTAGCAGCTTCGATAATTCGGGCATTGGCTTGGTGTGGCACGATTCGGTCTACTTCCTCAAGTTTCCAACCAGCATTTTCGACCACCCGTAAAATCGCTTCGGGCATGATGCGAACCGCGAACTTAAAGACTTCGCGTCCGTTCTGAACCACAAATGGCTCGAGCGGTTCGCCTGTTGGTAAGCGTTTACCCAGTGCGCCAGAATGTAAGAACTTTGCGCCACTTCCATCTGCACCCCAGTAAAATCCAGCAAAGCCAAATCCGTTCGGCACGGTCTCGAGAATGGCTGCCCCTGCGCCGTCACCAAACAACACTGCCGTGTTACGGTCATACCAATTAACGATTTTAGAAAAGGTTTCTGCCCCAATCACCAGCACTTTTTGACTTGTCCCAGCCATAATTTGCGCTCGAGCTACATTCAGGGCATAAACCCAGCCCGCACAGGCAACCATGATGTCAAAGGCAGCCGCTTTTAAGCCAAAGTGGGTTTGTACCAATGCGGCGGTGCTTGGAAAATAGGCATCTGGTGTGGCAGTGGCAACAATCACGAGGTCTATATTCTCGAGGATTGCTGTTCCGTGTTTTTTAATGAGGTTTTCAACTGCGGCAATGGCAAGGTGACTGGTAAATTCATCATCGGCAGCAATGTGCCTTGATTTTATTCCAGTGCGGCTTTGAATCCATTCATCGGTGGTTTCTAAAGTCAGTTCAAGCTCGGTGTTGTGTAAGACTTTTTGTGGTAAGTATGTGCCGATAGCGGTGATACCAACGTTCATAATTTGAGCCTAACATACGTTTGGGTGGTGACTTGTACCAAATTGAATTTATACGCAGTCTAAAAACTAATTTTGGCGACAACGGTTGCATTTGCCGTGAAATTCTATTTTGGCGATTAAAACGTCAAAACCCTGCAAGGTCTTAGCGGCTATCGGTCTGGGGTCTGGCAGGCTAGCAAGCACATCAAAGACTTGTCCGCAAGTGTCACAGACAAAATGGGCGTGGTCTTCGAGGCGAGCATCGTAACGGGTGGGCATTCCGGGTTGTTGAATTTGCAGTAAATGACCTTCTTGTACCAGCGCCTCGAGCGAACGGTAAACTGTCCCCAGTGAAATTCGCGGTACGATGCGGCGAACAGTCTCAAAAATATGAGCTGCATCTGGATGTTCGGTGCTGTGTTGCACCGCCTCGAGTACGGCTTGGCGTTGACGGGTAAATCGGACAATGGTCATTCTAACAATAGTATACGAAAAAAACATGGGTTTTGAGTTTTTTTCCAATACATCTCACTTGAGTTTTCCAATACATCTCACTTGAGTTTTCCAATACATCTCACTTGGTTGGGTTAGACTGATGGTGTGGTTGAGTTTCATCGCGTATCGCTCGAGTACCCCCAAACCCAAACCCTTGCTTTAGAAGAAATTAACCTTTCGATTAAAAAAGGGGAATTTGTGTATTTAACTGGTCACAGTGGGGCTGGCAAAAGCAGTTTTCTTGGTTTGATCATTAAAAGCATTGTGCCAAGTACAGGACAAGTGTATATTGGTGGCGAATCGCTGGCGAAGTACAAAGGTGGTCGGGTGGCGTATCATCGGCGGCGGATTGGCGTGGTTTTCCAAAATCATTCTTTACTGGATCATTTAAGTGTGGCTCAGAATCTCGAGTTTGCTTTGCGGATCACCGAAGCCCAAAAAAAAGATTGGGATGAACGTATCACCAGTATTTTACGCACTGTGGGCTTAGCCCATAAAAGTAAGGTCTTTCCAATTCAGTTGTCTCAAGGTGAACGTCAGCGCGTGGCAATTGCTCGGGCTGTGATTACCAACCCAATGTTGTTACTTGCCGATGAACCAACGGGGAATTTAGACCCTGATGTTTCTTGGGAAATCATGGAATTACTATCGGAGATTAACTTAAAAGGCACAACCATTATTTTAGCCACTCATTCCAGAGAAATTGTTGAACAGCAACGCCGCCGAACTTTAACGCTACGCAAAGGCAAATTGGTGCGTGATGACCCCAACGGGGGTTATGCACTATGAGCGTAAAACTATGAGGACAACACCATGAGTTATCACTTAAAACAAGCGTGGTTGGCATTTCGCGCAAATATCACGGCTGGGGTGGCAACTTTATCCACCATGACCCTGACTTTAACGTTACTGGCATTGGTTGCTTTGGTCACGATTAACTTAGAAACAATTGTGCGTGGACTCGAGAAGGATGTGCAAATCACAGCCTTTTTAGCCCCTGCCGAGAACGAACGTCTAGGTAAAGTCCAAGGGGATTTTGTATTAACCGCGCTTTCTGGGATTGTGGGGATTGAATCTTCTACTTATATTTCTAAAGCCGAAGCCTTTGCTAAATTAAAAACCGAGTACCCAGCTTTGGTGGACGTAGGTAAACAAATTGATAACCCACTTTCAGACCGCATTGTAATTCGTGTCCAGAACCCACGGGCAATCGAAGAAGTTGCTGCTCAAATCAAAACCATTGAAGGTGTGTCTGAACTCGAATATGGTGCAGATTTTGTCAATACTGTGCTTGCTACCCTCGAGACCGTGCGTAATATTGGCTATGGCTTGGTGTTGTTACTGGTTTTTAATACGTTGTTAAATATTCTCAATACCATTCGTGTTGCCATGTTCGCCCGCCGTGACGAAATTCAAGTGATGCGAATGATTGGGGCAACCAGAGGCTTTATTCGCGCTCCATATGTTCTCGAGGGACTTGCCTTAGCATTATTGGCTTCGCTTTTAACGATGATGATTATTTTCCCTGCCTATTCAACCATTGCCAGCCGAGTGTCGGAACTTGTGCCGTTTATTCCGATTATAAAAGACCCAATTTTAGTGCTGCAAGTGCTTGGGGTCATCACTATACTCGGGCTTTTCTTGGGTTTACTCGGTAGTGTTTGGGCAGCCAATCGTTATTTAAGAGAAGCTGAATAATTAAACCTAAAATCCGCTAGACTTTAATTAGGATAAATCATGAAAAAAATTCTTACTCCGATTATTCTTGGGATTCTTGTTCTGGTTGGGGCATTGGCACAAACCAGCAGTCCTCAACTTGAGCAGCTACAACGTGATTTACGGGAACAACAACGGATTCGTAACCTACAAGCGGCTAGAGCTAGCAGCTTAGAACGTGATATTCTTAACTTAACCAGCCAAGAAAAAGGATTAAATGCTCGGGTCAAAGCCCTGAGCTTGCGTTTAGGTAAGCTCGAGGCTGAGCGTGCCAGTACGCAAGTGCAACTCGCCAAAACCGAAGATAAAAGCCAGAGCCTAAGCCTTGAAATTCAGATGCTTGAAGCCAAAATTGCTTATGGTAAGGAACAATTGTCTAAGTTAATCACCACTTTAGATAAGGAGCGCAGTCGTCGTTATGTAAAACTGATGGTGCGTGCCGAAAATGCTTTTGATTTAGCTGTCAAAGCCAAGGATTTAGATTTGATTCAAGATGTCAACTTAAACGTGATTGATGAATTAAACACCAATGCTTTGTTGTTAGTGACTAAGAACCAAGAATTATTTGCCCTAATTGCTAAGTTAAACGATTACCAACGTATTTTGGAACGCAAAAAAACCGAGATTACGCAAAATCAGGCTAAGCTCAAAACCAGTATTGCTAGTTTGCAAAAAACCAAAGCTGGAAGGCAAGCTCTGCAACTCCAAGCAGTGCAGAGCGCTCAGGTTGCTAGTGTTAAAGCCGCAACAATTTACTTAAATTTTCAAGCCGAACGTCAACGCCTTGCCGAAGTCCGTCGTCAACGGGCTTTAGAGGCGCAGCGTTTACGTGAAGAAGCAGCCCGATTAAAGCGTTTAGAAGATGCGAGAATTGCTCGTATCCGCGATGAAAAGGCTCGTGCCAGAGCGCAGAAACTCGAGGAGCAACGCATTGCTCGAGCGCAAGCTCAAATTGCTCGAGTCACCCCAATCGCCTTACCTATTAGTGTTTCTAATTTTAGGGCTTCTCCAATGCCAGATGGCAGTATTGTAGCTGAATTTGGAGTAGAGGGTGATTACATGACGATCCAAGGTTCTTCTGGCGGGGCGGTTGTGGCAGTGGCAGATGGTGTGGTGGTTAAAGCCGAATCGCTAGGTGCAAATTTTGGTTATTCAGTGATTATTTCTCATACTGATGATCAAGCCCAGAGCCTCTGGACGATTTATGGAAATTTGCAGTACCCCAGTGTTGGGATAGACCAAAATGTTCGGGCAGGACAAGTGATTGGTAATGTCGGCGGTGGGGCTTTATTTCCAAGCAACGAATTGCATTTTCAAGTTGCTCGCAATGGGGTGAACGTCAATCCTCGTCCGTATTTATAATCGAATACAACTCGAGTTGGCGGTGCTTAAATGCGCCAACTTGGGTGTAACCGACTTGTTTTGCTAATCGTATGGCACTGCTAAAGTGCGAACCAACATCTTTGGGGTTATGGGCATCTGACCCCAGCACCAATGGAATGTTGCGCTCAAAAGCTGCTTTTAGTATCTCGAGCGGCGGATGAGGCGCGTGTAATTCGCCTCGCAATCCAGAAGTATTAAAATCCAATGCCAAATTGTTCTTAGCAATGATATCAAGAGCAGGTAAAACCATCTCGAGATGATGTTCTGGGGGGTTGACCCAACGCACAGGCAAATTTAAGTGACCTATTGAATCGTATAAACCTGTTTGGGCTGCCACAATAATTAAGTTGTAATAGGCTCGCCAATAATTTTCTAAATCCTCGGCTGGTGGACACACACCATATGCCAAATCGCCAACCCGATGAACACTGCCAATAATGTAATCCCAATCGTTGAGCGCAAGTAGATTTTTGCTAAACAATTCTATTCCGGGAATAAAATCCATTTCCAGTCCACAACGAACCTCAAGGTCATCACGGCAAAGGGATTGTGTGGTTTGAATCAGTTCACAATACATGGGCAGATTTTCCCCACTTAAACGTAAATGAGCGTCGGCGTTATCGGGTAGAGGCATGTGTTCAGTAAAGCAAATTCCAGTTAAACCCAGCATCACTGCTTCATGGGCGTATTCTATCGGCGCACCAACGGCATGATGGCATAGAGGGGTGTGCATATGTGAATCGAACATGCTTTAGAGTCTACTCGAGACTTTATTTTGTATTCTGGTCTAAAGACACCAATAAGCTATTTTGCATAGCGAGTAATTGTGTGTCATGCACAATCTTTAACTTATTTTGCAAGGTGCGATACAAGAATCGTGTATCTATGGCATCGGTGCTAAATAGTAAAAACAGGCATTATTTGTTTTGTGCTTTGAGGGTCAAAGCACCTTACTTTGAAGTGCAAAGTCAGGTCGTTTTATCAATTTGACTTCCCGAGGTTGCAAATTGATGAACCCCGTTGGGCGCATTTCCCAGCGAAGAAAGAGGTTCTTATGAGCTTATTGCAAATCCTCGAACGTCGCCCCATCACCCTCCCAGCTTTCAAGAAAGCCTATCTTTTCAAAAATAACAGTGGCGCACAACCAGTGATTACACGAGGGTACGACCAAACTTTTCGCCCTGACGCTGCTTATATTGCCAGTCTGCCCGACATGACCGAAACCATTGACGGTATCGAAGGCGCAAATGTAGCGATTCAACAAGTTGGAGTTAGTGGTTTTAAGCTACCGCTTAAATTTCGCGCTAGAAACGGTGAATTACACACCTTAGAAGCCAAAGTGACCGGCACAGTCGCGCTTGAAGCCGATAAAAAAGGCATCAACATGAGCCGAATCATTCGTAATTTTTATCAGCATAAAGACCAAGTGTTTAGCTTAAATTCCTTAGAAGATGTGCTGCGAAACTATTCAACCAATATCGGTGGTTTCCAAGCCCGGGTCAAGGTGGGTTTTTCATTTCCTCAACTTGTGCCATCATTAAGAAGCGGACTCGAGGGCTACCAATTTTACACCGCCAGTTACGAAGCCAATTTAGATCGCCACGGCAGGGTACGACGCTACATCGAACTGGATTTTGTCTACTCGAGTGCCTGTCCGTGCAGTGCCGAACTTGCCGAACATGCCCGTGACACGAGGGGCGCATATGCCATTCCACATAGCCAACGCAGCAAAGCCAGAGTCAAGGTCGAGGTCAGCCCAGACCAAGAACTGGCATTAGAAGACTTAATCGTTCACATGCGAAATGCTTTGGTCACAGAAACCCAAGTTATGGTTAAACGCGAAGACGAACAAGCCTTTGCTGAACTCAACGGCGCTCACGTGAAATTTGTCGAAGATGCTGCTAGATTGGTTTACCAAGAACTCGAGCAGGACATCCGCATCCGCGATTTCCAAGTGATATGCAGCCACTTGGAGAGCCTCCATTCACACGATGCGGTGAGTGTCATTGCTAAAGGCGTACCCGGCGGAATGAACGCTGAATTCAATGATTTTGCGACACTGGTTTGCTAAGAGCAGGTAAAAAGGTCAAAGGGTTAAAAGGTAAAAGGGATCTAAAACTTTTACCTTTTAACCCTGCCCTTAGTTGACGCTACTCGAGACTCGAGCCAGTTCAATAGGTACGGCGGGTGGGTCTATGCGTTCTAAGACCGTGAAGCCTAGGCGTTCGGCTTCTTGTACAAAGTAATTGATGTTCTCGGTTTTGGTGGTTTCGCCCAAACTAACCCGTTCATAGCATTGGTTAGCAGCAATAATTAGGGTTTCTGCTAAACAAGCCGGTACATTGCCTTTGCCAAAGTCGAGTTTGCCATCTGCCCAGCCGTTCGGAGCGGTCATACCGCCGGGCGGTTGTACCACACCGCCGGGTATTAAGCGTACACCGGGGACAGATAGCACACTCTCATCAACATCGGCAGGGCGACCTTCATCGTAAATCCATGCGCCGGGTTTGACATCTTTAGCAAAGACCACTGGATTTGGGTCGGAAGTCGCCGTAAAAATGAGATCGGCTTCAAGGCAATCGTGTGGCTCGAGACTGGAGACAAATTTGGTATCTGGGTAGGCTTTTTCTAGTGTAGTGCGGCTTTTATCGAGGCGGATGAGGTCGCGTCCTATTAAAATCACTTTGCCGACTTCGGGGGCGAGCATTCGCGCCATGCCAAAAGCAACCACACCATTTGCGCCAACCACAGCCGCCGTTAAGTTTTTCAGTTCTTGTCCTTTGTTGCGCCAGTGTTCTAAAATTTGTGGCACTGCTGCTCTAATGCTGCCCGCCGTGTACGCTCCACCATTGGTGACACTGATTTCTGGAACTGCGGCTTGCACTTCGAGTCCTTTTTTACCAATTGTTCCCCAGAATGCACCTAAGCCATAAACACTTGCCCCGAGTTCCCTTGCTAATCGTGCGCCTTGAATTGCACGTTTGACTGCCAATTCTGGTTCATTCTTAAAAACCTGTGGCAGCAGTGGTCCAGTTAGTAGAATGCAGCGAATTTCCTTACCATCGGTGGTGTACATGCCGCGCAATTCACCGATTTTGAAAGGACGGACTTGTTTACCAATCCATTCAAGTTGTTTTTCACTAATTATTTTATGGTCATACAAGGGTTTAAGCCATGCAAAACGATCTGACTTAAACATGTATTGTGGTGCAAGTGGATGAATGATAAAAGCAGCAATCACTTGGTCTTCGCGTTCACCTGCGACATGATGTACTTCGCCAACCCTTGGTTCAGTCTGCTCAATGATTCGTCCAAGGTTTTCCTTGAAACGCCAAACGGCAGCAGCCAGTAACCCAAAAACTGCCCAACGAGCGCCAAGATCGGAAGGGGAGAGCAGCACAATGGTGACTAAAGCGACTAATCCACCTAAAGTTCCTACTGCCACATAACGAGTAAAGCCCAGCAGTGCCGCAAAAACGATGGCAGGAATTGTTGAAATCCAAAAAGGCATTTCGGCAAAAATCGCTAAGCCAGCCATCATTCCCAGTAAATAGACGTTGCCCCGACCTCGCATCGGGTAATACTTTGGAAAGAAAACCGAAGGTGGATATTGATGCCCAACAAAACCAGCAAAAGCTGCAATAAATGCTAGTTCGTTACCCTCAAATGGCGTTACAAGAGCCACCACAATTGCCCCTTTGAAGAAATCCAAGGCAAATGAAGCAATGGTGGATTCGCCACCCAATACCCGCATGGCATTTTCAAAACCAATGTTATAAGAACTTGCCCGTAAAGGCTCGAGTCCACGGTACTTGGCGTACCAATAGCCAAGTGGTAATGCCCCGACGATATAGGCGAGTACAAGGGTGAGGAAAATATCTATTTGCATGGGGGGATTATGCTCCTTTTCAAATTAGAACCACACTAAACTTCAAATTATTACTTACTAAGCATGAACTTGGTTTTTACCACTGCGTTTACCGATATAGAGTTTTTCATCTGCCACATTCAACATTTTTTCATGATTTTCTAAAGTGGTATCAGCACAAACCCCAACGGTTATTGTGACTTTTAATTCAGCATGAATTTCTGTCCAATCGTAAGTTTCGACCCGAAGGCGTAGGCGTTCACAAGCTCGAGTGGCTTTAC
>JBEGTV010000031.1:0-11707 GCA_041179225.1 Deinococcota bacterium
AAGAGACTTATCATCCACCGAACGAACCGCCACGGTCACATCAGTTTTGAGAATAGGATAAGAGACATAAGCCATTGAACAACCAATAAATGCTAATCCTACTGCCCAATAAAACTGCTTACTATTCCACATAATAACCCCCTGTATCACTTACCGACTGGAATTGGAATGCTTATTAATTTTTGCAAGTATTCTTCATGGGCTGCTTTTTGCTTCGGTAACTCGTTCTTGAATTGAATCATCCCAAATCCACAAAAACCAGTGGAAAGTATGAATCCAATTGCGTTAAACCCCATAATGAGATACCCAAATATTTCTAAGAATTGACCACTTTTACCCAAAATATCTGGTAGGGAATACTGGACAACAATAGGCACTAAAAAACCACTCACCGAAACACCCATAAAAAGAAAACTCTTTGAAATCAAATGCTGTGAAGACTTTACATCTAGTTTTGCTTCAAAATACCTAAATGCGTACATATAATTACCTTCTACCCCAGCGAGCGTATGGTTTTCTTGGTATCTGAACATATGAATTTGTAAATCGCCATCAATCACATAAAATTCTTTCCCAGCCAGAATACCTTTCTTGTCTTTTGGCTTATACTCTGATGTTTCACGCAAATAATCAATAAAGGCAAGACCGGCTGTGTAGGGATTGGTAAAGTCAATAACCTTGAAAAGCATCATATTTGGTTCAAAGCAATAACAAGAGTTACCCGCCAAATCAATACTGTAGTCCTTGAAAAAAGCCTCAATTTCTTCTTTCATTCTGACCCCACAATTTGCTTTTTCTTGAAAGCCCGTAAAGCATCAAGTGTTGAATCCCGAAGTGGCGTGTTGATGCCATATTGGAAATCACCATCATCGTTTTTTGTAAGCCCACTGCTGACAACAATGAAGCCGGCAAGAATTAGTACCAAACCACTAATTATGCCAACACCCAACGATTCAAACAAAAAGCCAATACCACTGGCAAGCAATAAAATGATGCCAGAAACCTTCCAATAATTTTGGAAGCCTTTGATGACATTGGAATTATATTCTTCTGCTAAACGACGACTAAAGTGTTCTGGTTGGTAAATCGGCTTAGTAAATCCAAATCCATCGTGATAAAGCCGAACCAAATGATCCGTTCCATTAGCCGATACAGTTATTAGCACAAATTTTCCACCATCGATTGTTAGGCGAAGTTTTTTAAGTCTAACTCCTTCATAATCAGCCGATGTTAGTTGAACTGAATCATGGAATTCACGAGGAATTACAGCAAATAAATTTTCAATTGTTTTTTCGGCGTATTTCAATTCAAGTTTATCGGCAGCACTTTTGGCAAAATCCTCCAAACTTTTTGCATAGCTTTCAAGATCAGTAATCACATAGTACCCCCAATAATAGAAGTTGTAAGACTCGAGACACCAAGCCAATGAAACTTAGCCGTATGAAAAGTCACCTTTTTGTGCATCGCCAAAGCCGCACCCACCGACTCCTCAAATGAAGCTAGGCTGACTTCTTGGGATACGGCACGGGTGGACTCGAGTAGCTTTTCGTTAAATTCCACCACCTCTAAACCAAGTTTGGCAAGGTCAGCTTTAATCTCGAGCTTTTTGCCCCCAGCCTGAATCAAAGCCCATTCCACATTCCTAATTGTCACATCACTCACCACCACATCACCCGAAGAAAAAACCGGGAGGAGTTCAGGAGCTTTGCCTTGAAAGAAAGCCAAAATCGCACTGGCATCACAAACCGCGCTCATAAATTCCCCCCAAGGTATTTGCCTTGTAAACCCTCGAGCGACTTTTTAACTGATGAAACTTGAATAATCCCACCTTCAAGAACCGTCATCGCTAGTGAATCTCCAACCTCGAGACCAGCCTTTTCACGAATCGCCACTGGAATAGCCAGCTTGCCTTTTTCCCCGAGCTTTAACCGAACCGATTGTTCTGACATTTATATCACCTCGAGTAAACAATAGAAAAAAGGACACGACCCCCATCACCAGTCCTGTCTTTGAATCCAATATCAGTCTTGTGCTGAAACCCAGTAACCCCGACCCGCATACTTCAAACCATGCGTGAATTCTAAAAAACCCTCGAGTGTCACCGCACCAAAAAAGTAATCACCTTGCCAAGCCGAATCAAAGGTGTAAACCGTGGCGAAAGAAGCCAAGCAAAAACCACCACTCGAGGAAAGCAACTGAACCGAGCAGCTTTCCCCAAAAATGCGGCGAACCACAATCAAAAAACGAATCCGTTCAAAAACTGGTGCGTAAGAAACACATGTCAAATTGGACAAAGCTGTCATGAAAACAGCTTAGAAAAGAGGACACGACCCCCCAATTAAACTGAAGTCAGCCAGAAACACAAACCACAACAAAACAGCAAAACCGCATCTCGAGCAAACACCACAAGCGTAGGAACAACCGAAGCAGGAACAGCCAACAACAAGAAAACCAAAACCAAAGGCACGATAAGAGGGGAGCCAAAGACCAAAGGTAACTTTGAAACCCAACCACGCCAAAGCAAATACTCAGTAGGTGGATCAGAATTGGTGGGAAGTTTTTTCAAATCCCGAATGGATTGAGGAAACACCAAAACAGCCGAAACAAGAGCTACCAAGAACAAACCAAAGGCGACCAAACCCGAAGCCAGAAAATACTCGAGCAACCTTAAGCCGACATACAAAGCAATCCAACCAAGCGGGGAAGGAATATCCAAACGCGGCACTCGGAACCTGACTTGGGTGCGGCGAAGCAAGGAGGTCATTGGAAAAGTTTAGCCCAACTCAAAAACAAGTACAGTCACGGCAACAACCAAAACCCAAACCACCACTAAAACCCTAAAACCCCCTCGAGAAACACTGTACCCATCAAAAACCCCTAAAACCGACAATTTGCAATTGTAATGCAGGATAAGCGCCGCGCTGACGCTGCGGCTCCCTGCTCTGCGAGGCTGTAAAGCACAGTACATTTGTGTTTTTGTGTTGCACTGTGGTGGGTAAAAATCCACGGTGGAGGGCTTTTGTGCGTCTATGACGAGATGCAGAGGCTCGAGGGGGAATTGTGTGTGAGCATTGTGCTTGCCTAGGGGGTTTTTGCTCGAGGGTGAAAGTTCTTGAGGGGGAATTCTTTTGGGGTCGTGTCGTGTTTTATATCCTGTTTTTGGAGGTCTTCGTGTCTAAAGAAAAAGTGACGTTTTATGTTGATCCAAAGACAATGGGCTATATCCGCGCTCGAGCTGTGAGTGAAAAGCGCAGTGCTTCTTTGGTAATCAATGACATTCTCTCGAGTGTCGCAGCAGATGGTTTAACCGCTGCCGATGGTTTTGATGTTTTGTTGCCAGCCTTAAACGCAGGGGTGAATCAAGGAATCCATAAAGCCATTGATGGGCTGAACTCGAGACTCAAGCACCTCTTAAAACGTGCGATGGTGTACGGACTGGCGAATCGTTTGGCGGTCTTTCAACTGCTTGCGGCTGAGTTTGGGGTGGAGAATGCCAAACGAATTTATGACGAGGCGACCAGCGAGGCAGAGAAGCGGCTCGAGCCGACTTTGAAAAAACTGAACCCACCGAGCGAGGACGGTGCAGCCAATGGCTAAGAAGCAAATCACGGCTTGGGTCAGTGATGAGGTCTACGCGGCTTTGAAAGCCCAAGCTGAAAAAGAAAAAGGTGACCTATCACCTTTAACCGCTCGAGTTTTGGCTCGAGCCATTGCTGATGGGGTGCAAGGTTCTCCTAGGTACTCCCCAGTGGTGGAGGCTTTTAAGGAAGCTGTGGGGGTTGCCACTCGAGCCGAGATTGAACTTGTGGCGGAGTGTGCCAGTAAAGCCGCACTCTATGCAATGGCGGGACGGACTGAAGTTGGGCAACTGCTAACCAAGAAACTTGGGGAGCAAGGGGCTAAAACGGTGCAGCAAGAAGCATGGAGGCGAGCGGTTGAAGACCTTCGCAAACCGCTCGAGGGTGAATCATGAGCGGGACGGTGGTCAAAGCCAACTGGAAACAAATTCCTAAAGGCAATGCTGCGAAAGCTGGACAAGTCAGAGCGCACATGAAAAAAGGGATGGACTATTACCAGCACCGACCAGACGAAGAAGGCACTCGAGCCGACCGTGTGGCGTTCACTGGGGACAAGGATAAGGTGACACGCGAGGAAGTAGGACAGGTAATTGATGAGGCAGGGGGGCGCTATGCTTACCGCATGGTGATGTCCCCCAATCCAGAGCAGAAGATGAACGAGGTGCAGCTTAGGGAATGGACGAGGGAGGTGATGCGCGAGGCTGGAGCGATGCACCGAATGGGGGAATACACGGCGGTTGCCCACACCAAGCAGACCGACCAGCCACATGTTCATGTCGTGGCAATTTCAGAAACCAAAATGAAACCCGAGGACTTTAAGGCGCTGCGAGAAGTTGGGGATCGGGAGCAGCAGCGTATCTTTGAACGGGACGGGGTGGGGCAACAAAAAGCAGGGCGCGAGGTGGAACGTCCTAGGCAAACTAAAGAAACTCAGGGGCGTGAATAGCCATGTGGCTTTCTGATTGAGATTCTATTTCTTTAAGTATAATGCTTGTATGATTCCTAGAAAAAAAAGCCAGAAAACAGAATTGAGGAAAAATAATGCAAGCCTATGAACTTATTGATGGGATTCCTACGCTGCTCGAGCAAGGTGGGAAACCCAAGGCAATAGTTATTGCAGAAACTGACGATGGCAATATTCAAACTCGCTTTATGGGATATGGCATCGCGCCAAGTGAGTCTGACCAAAAGCGAAAGGATTTATCACCGCTGTTTTTTGAAACCATCCAACGAATTCCTAAGCGTAAAAAAATTATTCTCGAGCGATATAGAACTTTGCCAGAAGCCTTATTTGGTCATAGCACCCATGTGCGTAAAAACTCAATTGAGTGAACGAACAAATGATAGAGGGGTTTCAAATGGCTCAATATTTAGAGCTGCCAGTCCTCGAGTGGCGACTTCATTTAAAGGATCAAGCTCTAAGGCACGATTAAACCACTGTTGTCCCTTGATAGAGTCTGTTTGAACTTGCCACATCCCAATTTTAGCGGCAAGTGATGCCAAGAGATTGCGTTCTCTTACCAGTTCATCTCCATACCAATCCGAGTCGATTACAGCATAAACGGAGTCAAAACGTTTATAAGTTTCAATACAATCCACAATATTTTGACCCAAAATTGAAATTAGAATAACATCACAACGTGTTCTGACAACTAAATCATTCGCAAAGTAATAGCTTCCAGAATTACTTAGAATTAACGCCTTACCTAACCAAGAAGAAAGCAATTTATTCGTTTTGGAGATAGCATTTCTGACTGAATTTTTTGCAGATAAGCTATCTGTGCCGTAAATTGCTTGGGCAATATCAGATACTTTTGCTTTTCCAGTGTATTGCAAAAAGTAAATGATTTCATACATCTTATTGAAGGCAAAATGGATCTCTGTTTTCTCAACTCCGTCCTCGAGAAATGCAGAGCTAGGTTTACTTAAGTCAATGACCATAAATTCGGATCGGTTTTTTCTTGCTAAGATGTCGGGAGTTAATAATCCGACCTCCACTCCAAACCGTAAAACATTTAGAGTTACCTCAGACATCTCTACAGAATCAAAAAACTCTTCAATAAGGAGTTCATTGTTTGTTAAGGCGTTTAGAAATTTTCTGAGTTCAGGCTGAATATCCTTTTTTAATATAAACAACGCGCAAATGTAAAAAAACCAGTCTGAAAAATCTGAAGCACTCCCCATGTTTGCACAAAAGTCAAAATCTTTTGCGAGTTTAACAATCTGATTAAACTCCCTTTTTTGATAGTGGAAAGCTATAAAAGCAAACACTTTTGATGAGGGATCGCGTAACCTTTTACAAGACTTCAGTAAATGATGAGCATATTCAAAATCTCCTAGAGAAGTGTAAATTCTGGAAAGCCCTAAATTTATTTCGTCTGATGAGCCAATTAAGCCAGTGTCTATATACACTTTCATATAAATTTTACTACGTTCCTTGTTGCCTTTTTTGGCTTCCATAGTCATGGATAAACGATTTGCATGTGCTTTTGTGGGGAGATGGTACTTTCCAATTTTATGTAGCTCAGAAATAATTTTTTCTAACTTAGACAATTGCTTTGTCACACTTAAAAAATCACAGTATGTGTCAGCAAAAAACATGATTCTGTTTTTAAAACCAGCCTCTAAAGCAAGATGGTATCCCTCTTTGGAAATTAAAAAATTTTGCTTAGATTGACCAGTTGCCATATAGAATCCTTTCAAAATCAGTAAAACTTCAATGCGTTCTGATATTGTAAGATTTTTGTCAACCATGCAGTCTTTGACATATTCATCCAGATTTTTATTTGATAACGCCATAAACATTCTAATCAGCCGCAATCGATCAAATCTAGTCATTTCATCAGCCATGACAGAGAAATATAGTGCCTTGGCAGATTCAAAATCGCCTTTTCTCATATTGGCGAGCATTAAGCCAAAGGCGGTCACCGGTAAAGATTTATCGCATTGTTCTAAAAGCGCTATTCCATATTCTTGAGACCCAGTTTCCATAATCGAAATGGCATGAATAGCATGTTGTCGTGATGTAAACATGGAAGTGGGTAAGTCGTCACACATTGTGCGAATTGAATGCCATTCGGCTCTTTGCTCGAGAAAAGGCAGCCAATCGTCAAAATATCGGTATGCTTGCTTGATACGATTAGACTTGATATAGGTTGAAAACTTTTCCACTAGGCTTCTAGGAGTAATTTTCATGTTCAAATGATACTATACAGCTCTTGGGGGTGAATTGGTCTCGACAGGGATCGCCAAAGGTAATGTTGCACGTCGCAGATGGTCGTTGGCTGCGTTAAAAATCGACTAAACCTTCAAACGGCAACGTTTTGAAAATGCAACCACAAGTTGCACTCCTCGCTGCTTAATGCGGCAAAGCCCATTGAACCCTGCAATTGGTAATCAATGCTGCTCTAAAATAGATTGCTAGATTGACCCAAATGCTGTGTAGGTCAGTTGAAATTAAACAGATAGGTTTAAGATAGCTTGTTTGTAGGCGCTCGAAAAACCGAAATTCAAATTACAAACTAAACGTGTAGAGACGTACTGGAGGGGTTTCTGGACGCGGGTTCGACCCCCGCCACCTCCACCAAACCAGAAGCGCCGAGCAAATTTTGCTCGGCGCTTCCAACCTGGTTTCGACAGGAATGTAATTATAGCACACAATATTTTTGGACGCAGTACAACAAACATCATTTTTTGCTTGAGTGATGTATTTTTTATATTTTTTTATATCGTTATGCTACTGTTTTACTTGAAAATCAACTTGGAATATGTTCGACTCTGACCCCGCGCATATTCCAAGTTTGTACCCACCAAGGGAGGTGGATATGAATGGTATCACAGTTGGCTTAAATGAAAATGTGCATTTTGCACAGAAAGCACGTTTGGCATTCATTGCAGGATGCCCAGACCTCGATGCAGCACCCATTGACTTAGTTGAGCGTGGCGAGCGCACAATCGATCAATGGGTGCAATTACTGCGAACTCACCGAGAACTCGAGACACAAATCTACTCTAATTGGCAGCGTGAACGCTGTGAGCAACAATTCCTAAATGACGAGAATGTGCGCTTCAGGTTGCTGGGTTTGCTATTGGATGGGACGCATTGGGCAACCAAGTCGCTATACATGGGATTGCAAAAAGAAACCACTTTAAGCTATATTCGTAAGTGCCTCGGCAGACTGCTCGAGGATGGGCAGGTAAACGAATCTACGCAAATCATTCGAGGACTCGAGGTAACGCTGTGGTCAATCACCAAACGCGGGCAACGCGAATACAATGCACACCTCGCTCGAGTGGAAAAAGCTTCACTTTCCCGTGCGGGAAAGTCAATAAAAAAGCCGCATACTAGCGCTAGTAAGTCAGGGAAAAAAGGTTATACCCGCGCGGGTATAAATGCGGGGCAAGGATGAACCCCGCGCAACAAAATACAATCCAAGTCGTTCCCATCGCATTACTTCGACATTCGCTAGTCACGCCTCGAGCAAAGTTTGACCAAAAAAAACTTGAGCGATTAGCAGCCAGTCTAAAAACCACCAATGGTCCGCTTGAACCGCTGACCGTCCGACCACACCGTGAAAGCGGTGTGGTTGTTTATGAAGTGGTGCGAGGTGAACGCCGTTTACGTGCCTCAAAACTTGCCCAGTTGACCGAGTTACCCGTTGAAATTCGTGAACTCAGTGATGCACAAGCAAAAAGATTAGCCTTAATTGACGCACTCGAACGGGAACGACTTTCAGACCTTGAGCAAATTGAGGCGGTCATGAATTTAATGTGCTTTGAACTGGCACTCAATCAAGGTGATGTTGTTCGACTCCTCAACAGAATGCACAACTGCCAGCAAAAACACAAAAGCCTTGATTATATCCTTGAGGGTTATGAAGGCGGCGCAACGCTTGCTGAACGGGTTGAAATTGTCATAAAAATCTTTGACGAAATCGGCAGTACATGGCGCAGTTACCTAACCCACGCCTTACCACTGCTGGGCTTACCTTCTGATGTTCTCGAGGGACTACGAACCGATGTCCTGCCAAATAAGACCGTTGCCAAACAACTTGCACAGGTCGAGTGTTTAGAACAACGGGCAACACTGATGGAGGGCGTAAAAACACAGAAATGGAGTACACGCCAACTGCAAGAACAAATCAATACCGCCCTTGGGCAGACAAACCCAGCTACACCTTACGCGCAGCGTCTAAGAGCCATTGCTGCGAGGATCGAGAAAACCCCTGACATCTTGCAAGAAATCGAAAGCCTTTTAGACAAGAAACTAACGCACCTCGAGAATCTAATCTCGAGGTGAGGGTCGTGGGGTGTTTCCTAAACTCGAGGCATGAATACCATTTTGGAGCGAGCCAGAAGCCCAACTCTTATAAGCCTTAGCCCTCTTGGACAAGATGTTTTGCGTGGTGTGGCGGTCATAACAATGGTTCTTGACCATATCAATAAAGTCTTTTTGCGAGAACAATTTGAAGTTTTTACTTATGCGGGACGCTTAGCGTTCCCGCTTTTTGCGTTTCTACTCGCCTATAACCTCACGGCTCGAGAAGTGAATTGGCGGCAGTACCTTGTGCCGCTCATCGTGGCTGGAATTGCCGCACAACTGCCATTTGTGGCTTTGTTCCAACCGCTTTTGAACATCATGTTTACCTTGCTTTTGGGTGTCTTGGTATTTCCACTGTACGACTTGCTCGAGCGTGCCTTTGGCAAGGGCTTAGGCAACCTTGCATGGCTCTTGGTGATGATTCCTAACTTGTTTACTGACTATCCCCTTCTCGGGGCTTGGTTAGTGCCTTTGGGCTGCATTTTAGTGCAGAAAAAAGCGCTCATTTACTGGATTCCATTTCTGGTCGTGGCATTGACTGCCAATCAATTTACGCCAGTCAGTCAGATGGTTTTGATGTTGCCAATTCTGGTATTGGGAGCAGCATTGATTGATGGCAAGCGTTTGGGTATACCACGGGTTGTTTGGTGGGCATTTTATCCGTTTCACTTGTTTGTTTTGGTGGTACTGGAGCGTTTGTGAAACGGGTGTTTTTGTGCATCCCGAAGGAGGATGAACACCTTTATTTAGATTTGGTGCAGAGCTATGTTCTCGAGGCGATGCAGCAACACTATGCGCCGTTCGCACCGTATGCCCAAGTGCTGGTTGATGCTGAAGAAAAAGGCATGGCATTGCAATGCGCTCTTGCGTATTTACAGGTCTGTGATGAGGTTTGGGTTTACGGCGAACCAAGTCTTTCAATGCAAACTGAAATCAGCATGGCGCTCGAGCTTGGTATTCCACTCAAGTCACAACCGATGCACAGCATCGTCATGAATTAAGGAGTTGTATGAAAAAATTAGCGATTTTAGCTGTTATTCCGTTACTTGCAGGGTGCGAGTTGCTGGGTAGCCTCATCCCTTCGGACAACTTGGTTGAGGTGCGTGTGACTTCGAGTTTGCCGAGTTTCCAGTATTTGATTCCAGGTGACACGATTTGGCAGACCGTTCCAACGGTCTCATTAGGGGGTGAATTGGTGACCAAGGAAGTCACCAATTCGGTGATCACATCATCAACCTTAAATCCAAACGGGGTTAGCATCCATAAAACCCGTGCAGGCAGCCAAACGCTATTAGGGACGCTTCGCAGCAATGCGGTAATTGCTGAGGGACGCAAGGACATCAGTGCAGGGACTGGAGCAAGCAACGAAGTTAGTCTGACCTTTGATCCAGTCTTAACCCGCGTGGTGATCCCGCCCAGCACGCCTAGTACCACCCCGAGCAGTGAATTCAACCTCGAGTATTGGGTCATGGGACCCGTCTACCGAGTGCTTGGAGACTCAGCCTATACCCCTCAAGTGAGCGTCACAGGGGCAGGAGAACTGGTCAGCTTCGACAAAACCAATGTGCGAGTCAGGGTCAAAGCCAGCGCCAGCGCTGGACAGACAATCAATATCCTCATTGCTGTGAACGGCATGGGAACGCAAACAATCAGTAAGCCATCAGCCAGCACGATATTGAACGTGCAATAAGGAGAAATTATGAAAACCAAGTCGTTATTCGCTCTCGCCGTTGCAGGTGTGGTCAGTCTTCTACCAGTTTTGGCACAAACCAGCGGAACAACTGGTAACAACATCGCGCAAGTCTTCCAACTCACTGAAGTGACCAATAAGCGCGGCAAAATCATCCTAGGCACTGATGTTGCCAGCACCTTAGAGTTTGATTCTGAAGTGGTCGAATGGGCTATCGGACGTGATGACTTACTGCTCGAGCCAAAGAAATCGGCTGGGAATACTGGACTGATCTACCTAAGAGGTAAAGCGCAATCAGGCAGCTCGAGCCTTGATGTCATGCTTGTCGGTGGTGAGATGGCAAGGTTTACCTTTACGATCAATCCTAAACTCACCGAAGGACAGCGCTACATTGTCAAAAGCACAGCTAAGCCAGCCGCCAGTGACACTCAAACCCAAGCTCAAGCCCCGAGCGACCCCATAACCAACCGACCAGATTTACCCGTCTGGTTACGACTCGAATGGCGAGCCAATGTCACCGCCAGCAAAGATGTGTTTTTAAGTTACAACCTGTCCAACCAAGGAGCAGGACAAGTCATCACCGATGCTGCTAAGCTAGGTGTCTATGCCACCCGCGACGGCAAGACGGTCAAAATCCCTTACACTTTGGCTCGTTCGAGTAGCACAGGCAACACCTTCATGATGGCGGCTGAATCGAACCAGACAGGCACACTCACCTTAAAAGCGACTGATGTCAGTGCAGTTAAAGACCTCTTGGTGCAGTGGACACTGCAAGACAACGCCACCAAAATCAGTTACTTGATTGAAAAGCGGCTTTCCCTCGAGGCAAGTGATCAAACTTTTTTACGCATCCCAGTGCGAATCCCGCAAACAGCCGCGATGCTCACCGTGAAGCCAGAAGCAAAAAAGAATGCTAAGCCAGAGGCAAAACAAAATACTAAGCCAGCCAAAATTTCTAAAGTCAAGCCTGTCTCATACCGACCTTTCACATACCAAAGGTTAAAAGCAGGTTTGAATCAATGCCGAGCAAAAACAACCTGGTCAACCATTATCTACGGCAGTCACCTCAAAACCCTTTCAACTGCCATGCAAAAGTGCGTGGCAGCATTCATGTAATTA
>JBEGTV010000032.1:0-11603 GCA_041179225.1 Deinococcota bacterium
AAACTTTAAGCCAACTTACAGCCAGTTCAAGCTGGCGGGACTTAAAAACCGCTTAAAACGAGCAGAAGTGCGTGATTCGAGTTTCGCGATTGGGTTGGATGCGGCGGCGGTGGTCAGGACGGCAGTCCAAACCTTGATTGCTTCCGGGCAGTTGGGCAATGCCGTAATTTACGATGTGGCACAAATACCAACAACTGGTCTGGTAACAACTCGAGAAATCAAGCCATTCAACATGAATTTTTTTGATTTCATGAACCAAATGGCGGCACTGGTGGGCGGGAGTACATGGGGCGTTGACTCGAGCCGCCGCGTATTTTTTCGAGTCCCGACAGCTACCAGTATGGCGTTTGACGAAGCGACCATCGGAACAGAGATTGATTGGGAGGATACCAACGCCGAAGATGTGGTCACGGCGGTCAGGTGGATTGGTCCGAACGGATTAACCCATTACTCGAGTGATGGTATCCTGACGGGGCAGTATGGACAAGAAGTGCTAGAAGTGCCACTTGACCCTGCTTTTATACGCTGGTTAGATGCTGGAGCAGTGTATGGATATACAAGCCAACCGGGGGGGACAGTCAGTAGTACCGCTACCTCTTACGGCGGTGCGACATCTGTTACAGGTGGTTTGAACGCAGCATATTTAGTAGATGAAGAAATTGGGGGGACTTCATTTGTTAGCATTGGCGGTGGTGGGATTGGTGATACGTCACAACAATTAACAGCTACAGCCAATGCAAATTATGATCGCATATTGTTTAAGGCACAAGCCTATAGATTTTTGACTAACAACCCAACCAATGCAGATTTAATTGTTACGCGAGGCTCGACTAGGCTGTATCCACAGTCAAATCAAACTGAATTGCCGCTACCATCGTGGCTGACCAATATTGCACTCGAGTATTCGGGTAGCAATGGGGATGTTGTGACTGTGAATTACACGGGCAATCAATATGTTCAATTGAATGTGGCTACACTAATGTTTCAAGTCCTAGACCGAAACTATTTGGATGAACTGGCTCGAGGCTACTACAAAGTCCCAAGCCTTGACCCTGCGGCGATTAAACGCACTGAGATTGTTGAACCAGCACGGGATGCGGTCATTACTCGCCGCGACTCGAGCGGCGCGAGTCTTGGGGCAGTCACACGGCGAATAGAAACCCTTGAGTACCGGTTTAATCGCAACGACTACGGCAGCACCACCATTCGGGTAGGACAGGCAACCAGTGCCGAAAGTTTGGCACAAGCTGACATTATCCGCTCGAGGGATAACACAGCGAGGGCAAGCGCGGCGCGGTTTGCCACGGTGAAACCGCCATGAGCTTTTTGATTGAAGCGGGTTCGGGGAATTACGCGCTGCCGTATGCCATGAAATCCCCCGAAGAATTGCAGACCAGCATCACCAAAGGCAGAACACCGGGGGCGGACAATTGGCATGTCGTGGGAGATGGACGTTTTGACCCCGTGAGTCTCGAGTTAAAAACCCGAGTTCGAGGGACGAACTGGGAGAATTCTCGAGCGCTGCTGAATCTGCTCGAGGTTGCCAGTCGAAACGCTACGGGTGTTTTTTTGTTCTCGAGATACCGACGGGTGGTCTTAAAACGCGAATCGTTTACCAGCCAGCCCAACGGCAGTGGGTACGTTGTGACAATAAAATTTGCACCCAGTATTGCCTTTTGGCTTGACACCGCCAACAGCAACACCCAAGTAACACTCTAGGAGGCAAGCAACGTGAATGAACTTGAATACCGACCAGATTTATGTGTGCCAGTGGCGTACCAATTTCAGAACCCTAGTCAAATCCCGACCCGAACTGACCAAGTACCGCGTGAGCAGTGTAATGACTTGGTGTTAGTGAAGCAATCGCACAGGGTTTTTGGTGGAACAACGGCTGTTTTTGACACAGGTAAATTTAACGCTTGTGTGTTTGTTTAGGAGGATTTATGGCAAAGAAAAAAGATGTACCGTTTGAGGAAGCACCAAACCCGACCCTCGAGTTACCCGCAGAATTTGACAATGGTTTGACTGAAGACCAACGGCAGGCAGTCATTGCCGTAAAGATTGAGGACATCCGCGACCAAGAGGCGTTAGAACGAGCAATGGGCAACACTGGACGCGCACAGCAACACAAAGAACGGCGCGAATTGCTAATCGAAGCGGCGAAACTCGAGCCTGTGGCAGCATGGGGTAAAGCACTCGAGAAAATAGCAGAATTCCGCAGTGCGTCCGAAGATACACCGTTTGAAAAAGAACGTGCTTTGTGGGACGCGCACTTGTATGCCTATGCAGCATGGGGGCGCGGCTGCGACACAATGGAATTGCTTCAAGCCCTCGAGCAGCGCGAAAACCCAGTGTGGGAGGTGGTAACAGATGGCGATAGCGAATAATGTAATTGCAGACCGTGTGCCAGGTGACACAATTACGGCGAGTATGTTTAATCAAGTCAAAAACGGGCTTGCACCTGAGATTCATGCCGCGCGACATAAGTATGGTGAATTGGACGAGTTAAAAAATGTCGGAGTAGTTAATGGTATCCCTGCGCCTGCCGCACCTACAATTATTTATAATGGAGGCGCAGGCTCAGGTGCTAACTTAACGCCAATTTCGCAATCAATAAAAGGTACAACCCTAAATACAATTACATTTGAAATTACTTATTCTTGGGATGCAATAGGCAACACGCAATTCACATGCTCCCCACCCGTTGGCTGGGCTATTATGAATTGCAATTTAGGAGTGTATAGAAGTGGAGGAAGCCCTGTCCAGAACGGCAAAGGTGAATTTCCAAACGGATTAATTTATAATTTTTTGACAAGCGATCATATTCTTATTGGGCAAATCGAATTGGTGAAAATATGAAATTTTATCAATTGAGTAACGGTGAATTATTGGCTGCCCCTGAACATATTAATAATTTTGAGGGTGCGTCTCAGGCTCGAATTCTTAGTCAAGAAGAGTTTGAGAAACTATCTGATCCAAAGCTACAACCTAGTACATATGTGGATATGCGCCGCTCGGCATATCCACTTCTTGAGCAACTGGCAGATGCACTTTGGCATAGTCGCCAAGGCAACCCTGGACCACTCAAGCAGTATGACGCGGCTTGCCGAGCAGTAAAAGAAAAGTACCCGAAACCTGAATAACCCCGCCACTGATTGACGCAGCCCCTCGAGTCTCGAGGGGCTTTTTCTAGGAGACGCATGAAAATTATTCCTGATTTGCTGCCGAAAAAATGTTTTGATGCTGGACGAACTGCCAAGCTCGAGTTCATTGTGCTTCATGCAACCGCAGGAAGTTCTTACGCTGGTGCAAAAAGTGCGTACTTGTCTCGAGGCGTTTCGGCGCACTACACGATTGAAAAAGACGGCACAATTTATCAAAATGTGCTTGATCAAAACACGGCTTGGCATGCTGGTGAATCCATTTGGGGCGACATCAATGGATTAAACCCACATAGTATCGGTATTGAGATTGTTGGCTTGAACACTTACGGGGTGGACTACCCAGACGCACAAATTCAATCCGTAGTCCAGTTGGTAAAATCACTCTGCGATAGACACAAAATTCGCTGGACCAACATTCTGACTCATTACATGATTAGTCCAAACCGCAAAACCGACCCGCAGAATTTCCCGATTCATGAAGTGCTATCAGTGGTGCGGGGCGAACCAGAGCAACATAAGGTTTTCTTGAACGGTGTAGACATTACGGGTCAATCGAAGTTCGACAAGCACTGGCTTGTGGTAAACGCCGAGAATCCCAGAAAAACGTATGTGAGCAATATCCCTACCGACAACGCTTAGGAGGTGGTCCTCTTATCTCGTAAGCCAGAGCGTGATTCTGGCAATCAACAGCGCCCACGGGCGTTTTTTGTTGCAGTAAAAGGAGATTTATGTTTGAAAATTTAGCCAAGCAATTACGGATTTATGCGGTAGAAGCAGTTTTTAAGGTCGAGCGTTGGGCAAAACAGCAATTGCTCGAGGGTCATGCGAAATTGACGGGCGCGGAGAAAAAGATTGAAGCCAAAAACTTCATTCTAGCCGAGTACAAAAAAGCAACTGCCAACACGCCGATTCTTGGCACAACGACGATTGACGATGATTTAGTCTGCAAAGCGGCTGATATTGCCGTGGATTTTGCCTTTAATCAAGTCGGAGATTTGGTCAACGAATTGGGCAAACTGTTGCCTGATGCCAGTGTCGCCGCGCCTGAATTGCCCGAAGGCGGTTTGCAATGAAGCGCCTTTTGATTGGCTTGATATTGGTGCTTGGGGCGTGTTTTCCAACTGCACCAGTTGACCCCGGCGGGGCAAGTTTGCGGATTGAATCGCAGATGACCTACAACAGCATTATCTTTACGGCTGGAACGCTCGAGGCTAAAGATGTCAAGCTCGAGGTTTACGGTATTCCGCCGCGAGTCAATGATGCGAAATGCCGTGAGGTCGTGGCGCATCTCGAGTGCAATCTTGGCGCGATTCCAGCCAATAAACGTTTTGTGCTGCCAGCCAGTGGCGCGGCATTGACGGCTCGAGCCACATTCAAACGTGACAGCACCAGCTACACGTTAATTGCACCGTAAGGGGATGTATGCTCGAGAATATATTAAAAATTTGGAATGACCTTGGCTCGAGCTTTATTGGTAAATTTTTGGCAGCACTGGTTTATGCACTGATTGGCGATTATGTGGTTGCTTACACAGCGTTGGTGGTGCTGATGATTGCCGATTTTCTGACTGGAGTCTGGGCGGCGCGAATCGAAAAAAGCTATTCTGGCACACAGGCGCGACAAAAAACTTTGGCTAAGTTTGGTGTTTATTTGCTGGTAGCGGCTTGCAGTCGCGCCTTTGACGCACTGCTATTTGATGTGCAGGTCGAAATTCTGGGGGCGCTGATGATTAAAGCTGCGCTGGTCTACCTCGCCGGGACCGAATTTATATCAGTGATGGAAAATCTCAAGCGTACAGGGCATCCGATACGAATACCGTTAATTGAAAGCCTACGCGAGTATCTGAATCCCAAAAAACCGTGAGGTGAACCGTGGCTAACCAAACCGTCAGCGTCGCCCGTAACATGGATGATGTCGCAATTTCTGGGCTTCTCAATGGCGAAACCGTGACGATTAACAGCAATGCCAAGCTGACCCTGAACAGCGACAGCCGTTGGAGCGCTCAGGCGGCAGTGATTGGCAATATCACCCTTAATGCTGCCACGGGTGGCGAGTGTCATGTTGATGGAACGACAGTCTGGCAAGTGCCGTTTAATACTGGAACTGGAAATGTTCCTGCTCGAGGCACGGTTATTTCTCGAGGCGGGGCGAGTGGTGAAATGCTCGGGGTGTTTTCGGCGCTGGGTGTGGCAGAGACCGCACCCGGTGCAGCCATGCCAGCCAGTGGATTTATCAAGTTGCGCTCCAAGACTGGGGATTTCACGGCGGGTGCATTGACGGGCATTTCTGCCAGTGCCACGGGTGCAGGGCAACGTTCATGGCTTCATATTGTCGGGACAGAAGCGACGACGATTAACGTGCCTCGACTCGGGACGCTTCGGATGACGGGTGACTGGTTTGAACTGGGGACAACCACGGGAGTCCGTAACCAGACGGTGCAGCTACCCGTGGCGGATATTCTGCCAGCCGTGCAAATTGAGACTGCGGCAGGGTCTGGGGTTTATGAATGGTATCCCAATGCGGGTTCGCAGTTTACCGCCGCCAACTATCCAGCTTCGACCACTGACCCTCGAGCGAAAGTGGTGATCATTACCAGCGCCGGGCTGCTGCGAATTGGCAGCAGCTCGACACCAGCCGATTGTGCATTCCTGCCGCCTGTTGGCTGTAAAATCAGGATTCCTAACCTGATTGTCTCGAGCAGTACCAGTGCCAATTATGCACTGAACACGTTGAATGCGACCTTGGCGACACGCTGGGATTTAACCACGACCTCGAGCGGCGTGATTTTGCTGGACAAGGTGATTGGCTCTGGGTTTTTTGTCAGTGCGGCACAGCCGTACCAGTGCGAGATAACTGACTGTGCTTTTTTTGAACAAATCAACATCAGCGAATGCGCCACACCAGTGGTACTACAACGCAATTGCATCGGGCAGAGCGCCGCTAACCTCCAAAACGCCTTGGTGCTAACAAGCTGCTTTGCTGATGGTGTGGTCGAGGACAATGTTTGGACTCGAGCCAGTCTTGCCGCCAGTGGTGCGTATGTCAACAGCATCAGCAATATCTCGGGGTTTACATTCTCGAGAAATAAAACGCTGTCTTGTACGTTGCGAGGGAATGCAACCACAGGCACATGGACAATCACAAACGCTCTAAACTGCGATTTTGTGGACGAAATTTTGATTGGTGGACGGATGGTCTTTGTGACTGGGGTGAACTGCAATGTGACCAACACCAAATATGCTGATTCTGGGGCTGGGACGACTGGCACGGGCAATCCGCACTATGCGATTGACCTCTCGAGTAAGTGCAACAATGTGGTTGTCTCGGGGTTCTCGAATTACAACAATTTGACCAATGCCCACCCATATAACGGGATTGTGACCTTAAACGCTTGCGATAACATCAAAATTCGTAACATTGGCACAGCTTTGAGCAACTACAACATGGGCAGCGCGAACGCCTCGGGCGTGGTGGCGAATCTGGGCGGCAACAGCAGCAATCTGAAATTGCAACGCTGTTACACGGTCAATGCTCGAGTCGGTGCAGCCACAACCACCAACAGCGACACCGTGGCGGTACTCGAGTCGGTGTGGGCAGATGGGGCGGATGTACAGGCAATTGCGACCCTGAACGCGATTGCCAAGGGTTGCCGTTGGAGCAATACCACCACTGGGCAAACGGCAGTGTACGGTACGCACTGGATGGACTGCTTTACCAGCACCACGGCAGGGCGGATTGTGGTGGTATGCAACGAGAAAACCACGCTCGAGCCAAGTGCATCAAGCTACACCGTGGATGCCGGGTCACCTAAGTTTACTTCGGTGGGGACGGTTTCGATGCCAGCCGTGAGCGACCGCATCACATGGGAAACACCGCATAGGATTTTGGGGCATACCAGTTTTGCCAATATCGCACCGACGATTACAGGGACGAACACGGGTAACTTTACGCTCGAGTACGACCTTGACAAAGGGGCGGGATTCTCGGCGGTATGGAAAACCTTAAATGCGGCGAATTTAAGTAGCGAGACGGGCATCTCGAGCAGTTTGGGTTTTAGAATGCGAATTCGGGCAACCACTGCCACAGCCAATGCCAGCAATGCACTGGCGTACATTCGGGTGGATACCGTAACCGATTCGGTCAGTCAGCAAGCCCAGTACCCGCTTGATTTGGCGACATTGCAAATTACTGGTCTCGAGTCTGGGAGTGAAGTTCGGATATTTAGAAACAGCGACGATATAGAACTGGGCGGCACTGAATCAAGCGGCGCTAGTTTATCGGTGCAGTACGAACACACGGGCATAGACATTAATGCTCGAGTGGTGGTTCATGCCCTTGGGTTTGTGTACGAAAGTTTTAATGTTTTGCTGCCAGCCAGTGGCTTGCCGTTTCCAGTCAAACAGCGACCGGACCGCAATTACCAAAACCTGTAAGGAGGAAATATGCCTTTGATTCAAGATCCAGATTTGCTGGTGGATGCCACCGAATTGACCATCAACACCGCCGCCAAAACCATTACACTCAATGTGGCTGGCAACTTGTCTGCCGATGGTGCGACTGGACAAGCCCTTTACTCGAAGCTCAAAGAACTTTGGCGAACCAACGCAACCTACATTAAATTCCCGTTCCCGATGGAATCTATTACTCCAGAGCAGTTTGAGTTCATCTCTGGCTGGACACCAGCCAATGATGCAACCCGCAAGTTGCTGCGGCGTTGTGGCTGGGCAGAACGCACGGCGGCTGGGGCGATTACTCGAGAATATGCCGGCATCATCTCGCTCGGTTCGATGTCACCAACTGACCAACCGTACTACCAACAGGACTCGGCAGGAGCGGCGGTAGATTTTACTTATCCAGACGTGGTGGATGAAGCCGTACAGATTTACGGTGATGCTGGCAACGGCAATTTCACACGCAAAACATTTTTTAAGTTATTCCTGCGTGAACAGAGCAAAACCTATGCTAGTGCCGATTTAGCTGCCATTGGTGTGGTCAGTTTGACCTATATTGCCTATCGTTTCCCGCTCGGCAATGCCAGTGACCTAAAAATCCAAGCGGCAGACGGAGCGATGACAGGTGCGCCTTACTCGAGTATCCTTGCCACTTACTTTGGCGTAAACCAAAACCGCAACATTGGCGGCACGAATTACCCGTTTCGCATTATCATTGACGGCGCGAACGCCACAGCCGAGCAGATTTACACGAAGGTGCAGTTCTTGCTACGCCAAAACGCCGATATTGACGCTGGGGCTGGTTCAGTGATTGGCGACACTGCCAATGATTTACTGTATTTTGTTGGTGACACACTAAAAACCCGTCAGGGCGTTTTTATTGACAACTACAATGCCAATGACATCAACCGCATTGTTTTTACTGACCAAAACGCGGTGGAACGCATTTTTCCGTTCACAGCTTCTGGGGTACTGCAATTTAACGGCAATTTAGTGGCAGATGCCAGCGCTAAATACTGGCTGTTCTTTGAAGCCTTGCCCGGGGCGGGTAACGATTTCGGCGAGGCTGGCGCAGTGATTGTCAATGATTCAGTAGGCAACCCAATCGAAGGTAATGTCGGCGGTCTCTCGAGCATTGCCTTTACCTTTGCCTATGACACCAACACGCAAGGCGGACGCACTGCCGCGACAGATGCAACCGTGCGTTTAGTGGTACTGGGCTTGGCGACAGCCCAATATGCGCCAGCCGTGGCAACCATTAGCCGTTCTAACGGGCAAAGCATCAGCGTAACCTCGGGCTTAGAACGCAACTACGTCAACCCTTAAAGGAGCGGCATAATGCTCGACATCACCTTTAACGGCTCGGGCAAACTGATTGTCTGCGGCTCGAGTGTAAATAGCTTGAATGCACTTGAGATTTACAGCGAGTGGAAACGCTGGGCATTGACCAATCCACAATGGCTACCCGCCATGAGCGCACTTGGTGGCGACCCGTTACCCGGTGGGTTGGCGGTCGGGACGTATGTGTTCCTTGAAAATGGCTGGAAAATTCGACCTCGAGAAGCGCACCACACCTTGACTATTGTGGGCAATCTTTTTACTCGTGATGGCTCGAGCGCGTTTGTGCCATCACTGGGAGCATTTACGGTCACGACACAGATTCTTGCTTCGAGTTTAGCTCAGGGTATCAGCACGGGCGGAAGCAGTGGACTGACAACACCACAAGCTGCAATGCTCGAGCAGATTCTAAAACTCATACGGGCAGACGACAAATACCAAGACCAAGTTTATCAAAAACTTGAGGAAGGGACGAACGTTGTGCTACTTGAAAAGGTTGTGATGGGTGGTAGCCTCGCACAACAAATATCGTTGGTGAAACCATGAATTGGACGGCACTAATTTACGCGCAGAGCAGCGGCGATGTGCATGTGATGCACTCAGGCGCTGTTAGTCTCGAGTCGAATACCAGTGCAGCAACAAACACAAAAATTACAATTTCCATTCCAAGTCCGCGCTTGGTGGCGACCGCGAACCAACGGCTAGGCAGCGAAATACCAGAACATAAGCTCGAGGTGAATCATGGGTAAAACACGGAACACGCATCATCTGGTGACTGGAGCAGCGAAGACTCTGGTGATTGACCTCGAGCAGAATGACTTGCCTTTAGTTATTCCGAACGGAACAAATGTTCGAGCGGTGGTTCGCGGTGTGGGGATGCCTCCTGTGGTGTGCTTAAGCAGTACACCGGGGGCGGACTGGTCGGTGGGTAAAGTGGCTATCCCGTTTAGCTCGAGCCACACCGCGCTGTGTGCCAGCACCAAGAATGCACGGATTGAAATAAAAGTAGAAGGCGTAAATACGTTTTTTGCTGACATTGAAATAGAATCTGGTGAAATTCCAGATGTTTGAATACCCCCTCGAGTTAATGCTCGAGGGGGTATTTTTGTTTGCATAGTGCCTCGAGCGGGAGTTCTCGAGGCAAAAGATTTTAATATGCTAAACTGCGTTTATGCAAAAATGCGAAGGTGGTACTGGAATGGGTGGTGGACTTAAAGACCCTGCTGGCTTGGGTGGCGGCGGATTCAAATGTAAAGACCCTGATGGTATCACCGGCATTCGGCTCAAACCAAACTTCAATTTTAATCATGATTCACGCTCCTCGAGCATGTTTTCTTGGACATTGCCAAGCGATTTATACGCCATTGGATTAAGCCATATTGTTTCGACTCGAGAACTCCCGCTCGAGGCACTATGCAAACAAAAATACCCCCTCGAGCTGAGACCTGAAACTTCTTCCAATGTCTCAAATGAGCCGCGTATAAACTGGATTCGTAGCCTGACAAAACCACAGAACCAATGTGTGATTCCAGAGCTTCTAGTAGCTCGAGATGCTGTACTGGCGTTTTGTATTCATGCTCGTACAAATTCCCGTGACTGCGGGTGTCCGCAAGGTACGGTGGATCAGCGTAAATCAAAACTTCTTTAGCATTGCAATGCCGAATCAGTGTCAAAGCACTTTCTCGAGAAATTTGGGCGTCCATTAACCGTTCGGCGGCATTGACAATTCTGTCTGGCAGCTTATTCCAAGTCAAAACTGGACTCTGGTTGGTTAGATGCCGATGCCGCCAACCGTTCCGAGAGGTCGCATTTTTACGCCCGAACATTTGCCAAGAAGCAGTTAAAAACTGCCTCGAGCGTTCAAGCTGTTCTTCTTTGGTGGCACTCGAGAATTCAAACGGGGCTTTGCAGCCTTGAACGCTCGAGGCGTATTCATCTTGCGCCCAAGGCGTTAGGGTCATCAATGCTGCTAGTTCATCTGGGTATCGGCGGATGACCGTGAATAAATTAACCACATTTTGGTCAAGGTCGTTGATCAATTCAGTAGGGCTAGGGTCTTTACTGAAAAACGCCGCTCCACCACCGAAGAACGGCTCGAGATAAGTTTCGTGGGGCGGGAAGTGTGCGACCAGCCATTCGGCGATGCGCCATTTGCTGCCAGCCCATTTTAAGGTTGGTGCTTGATTCATGATGTCCTCAATTGTTGTTCGTTAAATATAGTTGCTCGTAGTCGTTCATCAAAACCCGAATGCTACGGTGGAGTAATTCCATTACATCTGTACGTGGTGCGTATTCATTTGCATCGAGAATTGCATCGGTTAGTACGTCCACCGCACTTTGTTTTTTGTCATAGGATGTGGGCATGGGGTCTTGATTTTTTTCTTCGTGTCCCCATAGCCCGAGTGTGAACACTACGCCATCGAACGCCAGCCAGAACCGTCCTGCACCATCCATTGCTCGAGGGTTGGGAACATCGGCACTAAAAGTGCTAATGGCGGTTTCTTGCTCTGACAGCAGCCGCAACAGCGCCACTCGAGCGACTTGCGGACGCATTTCTTTGAGTAATAAGTCCAGACGAACGCGGCGGGTGTTTTGGTAAGGGTCAAACTCGCAGCGCTTTGGGACTTTCTCGAGGTAGGCTTGAGCAAGT
>JBEGTV010000033.1:0-11494 GCA_041179225.1 Deinococcota bacterium
TTCTTCGATAGCACTGTTCAGCACACTTTTTTCAAATGCACCAGAACCTGCGAGGATAGCAACACTTTTAATGTTCACATCATCAAAGATATTAAAAAGGATTTTGGCGTATTCATCGGTTGGTGGGTTGATGCGGTAAACATAATCAAAGCCCGGTTTTGTAATGCTTTCGTCCGAACTCGAGACAACAATGTTCGGTACTTTTTGGCGTGATAAATACTGGGCTTGGGCTTTAACGATACTTGAGGAATACTCGTTGAGGATCACACCCACACCCGCATTGACCAGTTTTTCGGCTGCGGCTAAGCCTTTATTGACATCCGAAGCACTGTCCTCGAGAATTAGTTCGACTTTTTGCTTATTGATGCCACCGCGTCCGTTGATTTCACGCACCGCCAGTTCAAAACCAGCTTTTTGTTGCTTGCCAAATTCAGCAAGCCGCCCCGTAAGCGTAGTGATTGCGCCTATTTTAATTGTACTTTGTTGTCCCAAAGCGCTCATGCCGACCACCAAGGCTGCCGAAACTAAAACCAATGCTTTGCCGTGCTTCATAAAAACCTCCAAAATCCCTTTGACCACAACGTCGCTGTGGTTTTTCTGCTCGAGTATTAACTTGTCTGACAACCTGATGATATGATAGAGTAAATACGAAAGTCAAGTCACACTTAAAACGTAGCCTCGAGACACAACGCCCTAAAACATTGCCCACCAAAAGGACAACATCTCATGCGATTACCCAGCCTTAACCCACAACCACTTGACCGACAACGCCTAGGCGATATTGTGGCTGAACGCATGGGCGAATGGATTAACGACTCGCAACTTAAACCCGGCGATAGGCTACCGAGCGAACCCGAACTGAGTTTACACTTTGGCGTTGCCCGCAGCGTGGTGCGCGAAGCCCTTGCCAAACTCAAAACCCTAGGTATCATCGAAGTATTCCAAGGCAAAGGCGCATTTGTTGCCGATATGCCGCTCGAGTTACTGTTTTTGCGGGTTCGGCGCTTAAACCCAGAAAGCACCAATCCTAAACACCTCTGGGAAATTCGCACAATTTTAGAAATGCAAAGTGCTGCCGAAGCCGCCAAAAAACGCAGCCGCGAGGATTTACTCGCCCTAGACCGAATAATCCAAGAAAGCCACGAAAACCATGCTAAAAACGCACCGTACAGCGATGAAAACGAACGCTTCCACCGCTTAGTCGCCCGCGCCAGTGGCAACCCGATTCTCGAGCAATTAATATCGGATTTAATTGGCTTACTGAATAAAGAAATTCTGCTACGCGGCACACCAAGTACCTTGGAGCATCAAAAAATACTGGATGCCATTCGCAGCCACGAACCAGAAAAAGCCGCGCAACGAATGAAACAACACTTACAAAACTCGAGTCAGCCAGAATTGACCACTTAAAACAACATTTGGCTCGAGTCTGTGTGTCAAAATACCCGTATGTTCGATTACTTCAAAGCCCTAGAAACCTTATCTCCCGAAGAAAAAGATATTCACGCTCTGGTGCGCGAATTCGTGGATAAAGAAATTATTCCACACGTTGGTGCATGGTGGGATGAAGGCACACTGCCCCGCGAACTCCTTAGCCGAATGGGAGAACTCGGACTGCTCGGACCCACAACCCCAGAACAGTACGGCGGGGCGGGAATCTCGAGTACCGCGTATGGCTTAATTTGTTATGAACTCGAGCGTGGCGATTCTGGGGTGCGTTCCAGTGCCAGTGTCCAAGGTAGTTTAGTGATGTACCCAATTTATGCGTATGGCTCGGAAGAACAACGCCTTAAATACCTGCCTGAACTTGCCAGTGGACGCATGATTGGTTGCTTTGGACTAACCGAATCCGACGGTGGCTCTGACCCCGGTGCAATGCGAACAAGGGCAGTTAAAGACGGAGAATCGTACATTCTGAACGGCTCTAAGATGTGGATTACCAACAGTCCCATAGCCAATATAGCTGTGGTCTGGGCGAAACTCGAGGAAAACGGAGTGGATACCATCCGAGGTTTTATTGTGCCTCGAGAAGCCAAGGGGTTCAGCACCCCAAAAATACTGCACAAACAAAGTCTACGTGCCAGTATTACCGGTGAAATTGTTCTCGAGGACTGCCGAATTCCTTTAGAAAACTTATTGCCAAAATCTGGTGGGCTAAAATCACCACTGGGCTGCCTGACCCAAGCTCGGTACGGCATTGCATGGGGCGCACTCGGCGCACTCGAAGCGGTGTACACCGAAACCCTCGAGTACACCAAGACCCGCACGACCTTTGGTAAACCGATTGCTGCACGGCAACTTGTACAAGACAAATTAACTTGGATGGCAACCCAACACACGCTAGGGCTGCTGATGGCAAAACGCTTAGGCGAACACAAAGATGGCGGCACAATGAATTACGCTCAGGTCAGCATGGCTAAACGCAACAATGTTCGTGTGGCATTGCAAGGAGCGCGGTTAGCTCGAGAGCTTCACGGCGGGAATGGAATAACTACCGAGTACCCAATTATCAGGCATATGCTGAACCTCGAGACGGTAGACACTTACGAAGGAACACACGACATTCACACCCTGATTGTAGGACGGGATTTAACGGGTTTGAATGCCCTCGAGTGATGGCATGAATGTAATTGTGATTGGCGCGGGTGTTGGCGGCTTAAGCGCTGCTATTCGCTTGGCTGCCAAAGGCGTTAAAGTACGGGTTCTCGAGCGACTACCAAACGCTGGGGGCAAACTGAATCTACTCGAGGATGCTGGTTACCGATTTGATACAGGTCCCAGTTTAGTCACACTGCCTTGGGTTTTTGAGGATTTATTTGCGGCTGCGGGCGAAAAAATGTCTGACTGGCTCGAGTTAATTCGGCTCGAGCCAATCTGTCGGTATTTTTACCCCGATGGCACTGGTTTTGATGCCAGTGCTGATATGCCAACCATGATGCAGAACTTAGAAAAATTTAGTGCTGGTTCTGGACAGGATTTCAATGCGTTTTTTGGTCATGCAGCACGGGCTTGGCGTGGTAGTCGAGTCCCATTTTTGGAAAGCAGCATCTCGAGTCCACTTGATTTTATTAAAAACGGCATTCCGTGGACTGATTTAACGGCGTTACTGCCAATTCCAACCTTGGATGGTTTGGCACGGCGTTACTTTAAGGATACACGCTTGCAGCAATTTATTGGGCGTTACGCGACCTACACAGGCTCGAGTCCATACAGCGCACCGGGAACGCTCAGTACGGTCTTGTACTCCGAATATGCTTATGGGGCTTGGTACGTGCGCGGTGGCTTATACGCCATTGCCCAAGCCCTCGAGAAATTAGCCTTAAAACTTGGTGTGGAATTTAGTTTTAACGCAAGTGTGACAAAAATTCAGACCGAAAATGCGATTGTTAAAGCGGTGCAACTCGAGAATGGCGAAGTTCTGAATTGCGACTCGATTATTTGCAATGCCGATGCGAGTCATTTATACGAACATCTACTCGAGAAAACCCTTGACCCACGAAAAACCAAACTCGAGCCAAGCATTTCTGGGTTTGTGATGTTACTGGGCGTAGAAGGTGAAACGACTGGACTCGAGCATCATAATATTTTCTTTTCACACAATTACAAAAAAGAATTCCAGCAGATTTTTACGGAATTACAACCCGCCTCCGAACCCACAATTTATGTTTGTATTTCGAGTAAAACCGATGCCAGCCAAGCGCCCGATGGCTGTGAGAACTGGTTTATTCTGGTTAATGCCCCACCTACTGGACAAGTAGATTGGACTGTGCAAGCACCAAAATACGCCGCCGAAATTCTCGAGCAATTGGCGAAGCGTGGGTTTGATATTCGAGAGCGCATCAAAGTCCAACACCTCATCTCCCCTACCGACCTCAAGAACAAGTATTTAACCCACCGAGGCGGAATTTACGGCAGCAGCAGCAACACGATTAGCAGCGCCTTTTTACGCCCACAGAACCGTAGCCAAACAGTACGCGGACTTTATCTCGCCACGGGCAGCGCCCACCCCGGCGGCGGGTTGCCTTTGGTGATGCTCTCAGGAAAACTTGCGGCAAACGCACTCCTCGAGGATAACCTTATTTCCGACAAGTCAAATCAATCCTAAAACTAGGGTCTTTGACATTAAACTTGGCTTTGACACCCGATTTAACCTTCGTAGCATCCACCTCGAGAACTAATTTTGTGGGCAGTGCATCGGCAGCCGATTCCGAATCAATGAACTTAATCCCATGATTGATACTCGCACCTGATAAAAGGTCGGCGTAACGCAACTTATCCCAATCTCGAACTGTTACACCCGTGGTGTCCGCCCCAAGCAGCGTTCCATTGGCACGTACAATCGAAGCGGATTTCAAACCCATATCCTGCGGTTGAATCCGTTCGCCCGTACCATTCTTAAATTCGGCATTTACAACCCAGCCCTTAAAATTTGTCCACTCAGGCAGAGACTCGAGCCGTGCAACACTGGTTATTTTGACCCGCAGCATCCCATTAAATAAATCCTGACCAAGACAACCTTCAACTGCACCAATCTGATTTGCACCACCCTCGGCTACTCCCGAAAGCGTTAGTGTATTCCCAGAAACACTACTTTTAACGCCCAGCGTACCCAGCACAGCAAGCGGCACAAAGGTCTGATTCTGCACCACAATGGCTTTGCTACTAGCAGGTTTACCCGCCACTACCAGATTCAAACTGCGCTGCACGGTTTGTGCCAATGCCACACCAGCCAAAGCCAAAGCCGCCCCAAGAAAAACATCACGGATATTCATGGTAAAAGTGTACAACAAGAGTTAAAAAGTGAATTAAAATAGTGCAAAAAATGCCTTTAAGACACGGAATTCTAGCAACGCAGAACCCGAAAAAAGAATTTGGCAGAATCTAACCTACGCGCCACTTGTACCATCTCGAGACTAAGACTAGAATTTAGACCATGACCTTAACAAGAATCACCATTAACCCAAACCAAATGAACGGTCAACCATGTATTCGAGGAATGCGTTTAACTGTGCGTCGCGTCTTGAGTGCATTAGCAACCTATCCAAATCGAGCAGAATTATTTGCCGATTATCCAGACCTAGAAGAAGCCGATATTCAAGAAGCCCTTGCTTATTCTTCGGCAATGCTCGAGGATAAAATCTTGACCTTGAAACAAGCCGAGTACGGAAATTGCCATTCTTAAAATAATGCTTTGGAAAAAAGCATGGCGCTCGAGATACGAGACTTGGTTTCAATAAATGAGGTTAGCTCGAGCAACAGCGAATTAAGAAAATTTGGGCAAAGCTCAACCAACACACTACTAGGCATTGTTACAATACACACATGATATTAAATCTGAACGATTCTAAGTGGAAAGATTTAACTGTATTCTTTGAACAAACGAAATCACTACCTCAATTATTGGAACAGTGGTATTCCCTAATTGGCTCAAGTCAAGAACATAATTTTTATGTAGACCAACTTTTTAATTCATTTTTACACCAAGCAACAATCACCAACGCCGCATTTGCAGTTGTACCTTGGCTGGTAAATGTTTGTGAAAGTGGAAAAACACGGCATCAAATTGAATACTTAGCGGATGTTTGCCTTGTAGAAGCCAATAGAATTACTCGCGGAACTTATCACAACCGCAAAGACACGATTGAATACCCTGATTGGCTTATGGTTGACTATTTCGAGGCAATAAGAAAAGCAGTAGCCTTAGCTGACATTTGCATTCAATCTGATAAAAGTGACACTCCAGAAAAAATTCAATTGGTACAACTGCGACCAGCACTAGATGGAAATGCCAACCTAGCTTGGGAACAATGGGGTCAAGAACTATAAAGATTCAAGTATTTGTTTCCAAAGCTCGAGTTCTTCTTCGCTTGGATTCTGCGGCACAACAATCCGCATCTCGAGCAGCACATCGCCCCTTGTGCCGTCTTTTTTATGCCAACCCTGCCCACGCAAACGCAGGACGCGCCCCGCTTGGCTGCGTGGCGGAATACTAACCTCACCGCGTCCCTCGAGCGTCATGGCTTCGAGCTTGCCGCCCAGAACTGCAATCGGGGCTGGCACATCAAGAATCACGCGCACATCGTCATTCTCGAGCTTAAAAATCGGGTCTTTCTCGAGCCGAATGGTTAGTAACACATTCGCCCCACCCGGTGCTTGTCCGCGAAGGCGCATTTTTTGTCCATCGCGTGCGCCTTTGGGAATGCTAACCTCGAGTTGTTTATCCCCGACATTGATGTTGCGGGTTGTACCGCGAAAGGCTTCGGATAAACTGATTGGTAATGTGCCTTCTACATCGGGGGCTTGGCGTTGAAAACCACCTTGTCCAAAAATATCTTGGGGATTCGCACCACCAAAACCGCCACCTCGAGAACCGCCAAAGCCACCGCCAAAAAGCGTCTGAAAGAAATCCGAGAAATCCGTTCCCTGACCGCTACCTTGGTAAGTGTAGCCTCCGCCGCCCGGTGGGACACGCCCATTGGCGGCATCCGCGCCATAAGTGTCGTAAATTTTGCGCTTCTCGAGGTCGCCTAGCACTTCGTAGGCTTCGTTGATGTCTTTGAATTTGGCTTCTGCACCCGTTGCCGAGTTTTTATCTGGGTGGTACTGCTTGGCAAGTTTGCGGTAAGCACTTTTAATATCATCTTCGGAGGCACTTTTGGGGACTCCAAGGGTTTTGTAGTAATCCTTGTAATTCATGGTTAGCGTCCTCCTCGAGACGATTTAGTTCATTTGCTTACTAACAATCACTCGAGCCGGACGAATCAATTTGCCATTTAGGGTAAAGCCTGCTTGGAAAACTTCGAGTACAATATCATCTTGTGCGCCGGGGATAACTTGCAGGGCTTCGTGAACATTAGGGTCAAATATGGAGTCCTTACCTGAAACCATAACCGCGCCGTATTTCTCGAGGTTTTTCAGGAAATTCTCGCGGACATTTTGCAAACCCGGAATCAAGGTGGCTGGGTCTTTTACGCCAGCATCGGTGGCTCTCGAGATGTCGTCGTAAGTTCCAAGAAGTGTTTCGATGGCTTCGGCTGCACCTGTGGTTTTGGCTTCTTTGGCATCTTCGCTAGTACGGCGACGATAATTTTCAAAGTCGTCTTGGAGGCGCACATAACGGGTTTTCCATTCTGAAAGTTCGCGCTCGAGTTCATCTGCTCGCTGCATTCGTTTCATCATTTCGTCTATTTTGGCGACGGCTGCTTCATCCATTTCTGGGGCAGCCGATTCTGCATTCTCGAGTTCAGTGTCGTTAGGACTGTCTACCTTTACTGTGTCCTCAAGTGTTTCTTTATTTTCTGTGTCGGTCATAGTCTTCCTCATTAGAAATTTTGGGGAGGGGTGGTTTATTCCCCACCCCAAAAAGGTGCGTATCCAAATGCGTAGTTTAGCCAGCAGGTTTGAAATCTGCATCTATCACATCGTCATCTTTCTTGGTTTCGGTGTTTGCAGTTTCGCCGCTTGGTTGGTTCTGGGTGGCAGCTTGCATCAGGTTACGCAGTGCTTCCTCGAGGTCTTTTTGCAGTTGCTCGATTTTACTGTCATCGGTGGCATCGTTTTGAATCGCTAGTTTGGCTTCGTCCGACAAGCTCTGCACTTTGTCTTTCAGGTCTTGCGGAGCGCTGGCACTTTCGGTAATTTGCTTTTCGGCATTGATTCTAAGCGCATCTAAACCGTTGCGTTTTTCGATTCGTTCACGATTTGCCTTATCGGTTTCGGCATTCAGTTCGGCATCACGTACCATGCGGTCAATTTCGTCTTTACCAAGCGTGGTGGTGTTTTCGACACGGATATTGGCTTCTTTGCCCGTAGATTTTTCTTTTGCCGAGACTCGCAAAATACCGTTGGCATCCAAATCAAACGTCACTTCAATTTGTGGAATTCCGGCTGGCATTGGTGGGATTCCCTCGAGCTTAAAGCGCCCTAGGCTCTTGTTGTCATTTGCCATGCTGCGTTCACCTTGCAAAATGTTGATTTCCACACCGGGTTGGTTGTTATCGGCGGTGGTGTAAATCTCGGTTTTCTTGGCTGGCACGGCAGTATTACGGCTAATCATTGGGGCAACCAAGCCGCCTTTGACTTCTACGCCCAAAGTAAGCGGCGTGACATCCACCAGCACAATATCGCCCACAGAATCGTCGCCGCTTAAAATCGCAGCTTGAACAGCCGCACCGAGCGCAACGGCTTCGTCTGGATTAACGCTTTCGTTCGGGGTTTTACCAAGCAATTTTTCGACAAGGGCTTTGACGGCTGGGATACGGGTGCTACCGCCAACCAGAATCACTTCGTCAATTTGTGAGGCACTCAGTTTGGCATCTTCTAAGGCTTTGAGGACTGGTTTACGGCAACGCTCGAATAAATCACCAACCAGATTCTCAAATTGCGCTCGAGTCAGTTTTTTCTCGAGGTGAAGCGGGGTGCGGGTTTCAGGGTCAAAAGTAATAAATGGCAGGGAAATACTGGTTTCTAAAGCGCTCGAGAGTTCAATCTTGGCTTTTTCAGAAGCCTCAATTAAGCGTTGCAGGGCTTGAGGGTCTTTACGAAGGTCAAACTTATTTTCTTCTTCAAAGCTCTTGGCAAGCCAAGAGACAATTCTTTGGTCAATATCCGCTCCGCCAAGGTGGGTGTCGCCGTTGGTGGATTTGACTTCAAAAACGCCATCGCCAATCTCGAGAACGGTCACATCGAACGTACCGCCGCCCAAGTCAAAAACGAGGATTTTCTCATTGCCTTTTTTGTCTAAGCCGTAAGAAAGTGCCGCCGCCGTTGGTTCGTTAATGATACGCAGGACATTCAAACCCGCAATTTTACCTGCGGCAGCTGTGGCTTCGCGTTGGGTGTTATCAAAGTAAGCTGGAACGGTAATCACCACATCGGTGACTTTATAACCAAGTTTACTCGAGGCATCATCCACCATTTTCCGCAGCACCATGGCGCTAATTTCTTCGGGGGCTTTTAAGCCTTCGGTGGTTTCGACGCGCACACTGCCATTTGGTCCTTCAACCACTTTGAATGGCGCACGACCCGCTTCTTCGCGTACTTCGTCCCAACGGCGACCAATAAAGCGTTTGACTTCAAAGAAGGTATTGGTTGGGTTGAGTGGGGCTTGACGCTTTGCCACGTTCCCCACGAGCTTATCTGCGCCCTTAAAAGCCACCACACTTGGGGTGGTACGAGTCCCTTCTGAGTTGACAATCACATCTGGTTTGCCACCTTCGACAATACTAATAACACTATTTGTTGTTCCTAAATCAATTCCAACAGCTTTTGCCATAACAACACCTCTCCTCATCAAAATACTCGAGATGATTTCTCGAGTAACCCATGTTTTACACAATTTCCTATGCGCTGAACGCTCTAGCGTCTTGCATTGAAGAGAGTGTAGCAATCAGAGCGGGAAATGTCAATAGACTTGAGTGTGGTTGTATCAAGTTTAGAGAGAGGCAAAACCTAAAAGGCGAAAGGCAAAGACTGCTTTGCCTTTCGCCTTTTAACTGTTTTATCTTCCAATAGCAGCTTCGGTTTGTAAATCAAAAGCGTGCATACGGCTTTGCTCGGCGTACAGTGTGACCGTATCGCCAACCTTAACTTTGGCGTGTCCATCTACTTTCACAACCACGCTTTGCCCAGCAATATCTACCAACAAATCGGTTTCTGCGCCAAGTGGCTCAACAACTTCGACTTTACCAACCAGTTTATTTGCTCCTGCAACAATGTTGGTTGAACCCTCGAGTCCAAGGTGTTCTGGACGAATTCCAAACCAGACTTGTTTGCCGTTGTGGGCTTTCAGGCTTTCGGCAAGTGTACCAGTCGCTGCCACAGAGAAACCTTCGCCACTGACCGTATCACCGCGTACTGTGGCAGTCATAAAGTTCATGCTTGGGCTGCCGATAAAACCAGCCACAAACTTGTTTTTTGGGTAATCGTAAAGTGCTAATGGGGTGTCTACTTGTTGAATAAAGCCGTCTTTCATGACCACAATCCGTGTTCCCATGGTCATGGCTTCGATCTGATCGTGGGTTACATAAATGGTGGTGGCTTTTAAGCGCAAGTGCAGCTTGGAAATTTGTGAACGCATTTCGACGCGGAGTTTTGCGTCCAAGTTAGAAAGTGGTTCATCCATCAAAAAGACTTTTGGTTCGCGTACAATCGCCCGACCCAAAGCCACACGTTGACGTTGACCACCTGAAAGCTCTTTTGGCTTACGAAGTAATAAATGCTCGATTTGCAAGATTTTAGCTGCATCACGCACTCGAGACTCGATTTGGTCTTTAGGGAATTTACGCAGGCGCAAACCGAACGCCATATTCTCGTAAACATTCATGTGTGGGTAAAGTGCATAGTTTTGGAAAACCATCGCAATATCACGGTCTTTTGGTGGCACGTCATTGACCACGCGCTCATCAATTTTTAAGAGTCCATCAGAAATTTCCTCGAGACCCGCAATCATACGAAGCGTGGTGGATTTACCACAACCCGATGGTCCGACGAAAACAATAAATTCGCCGTCTACAATGTTCAAATTAAAATCGGTAACGGCTGTGACTTTACCGTACCGTTTGTACACATGTTCTAAAGCTACATTTGCCATGTTCGTATCCTCTTTAACCCGCGCTCTCTCGAGATGAAAGTGACTCGCTTGAACGAATCGGTTCTCGAGATTTGGGTGTGCCAAGATTGCTTAACTGCCGCTACGCCTATTTAATTATCCGTTTGGACGCTGTAAGTGTAACCCAGCATATAGGGTAGATGCAATCCAGACAATGATGTCACTTCAAGTATTTTGGTTTGTAATTTCTTTGCAGCATGGCGTTGCCTCGAGTCATGCCAAAGCGCTCATAGAACGGTATAAGGTCATCATCACAAGCCGTATCCAGAGCATATAAATCCTCACAGGTTTCCTGCATTCGGCGCATCAGTTCAGTCGCAATTCCTTGGTTTTTATAACTTGGCAGCACCTCGAGCAGGCTAATAAAGGCAAACATCACGCCGTCAGATATTGCGGTGACAAACCCCACAACTTGCCGATTCTCGAGCGCAAGCCAAACGTATTTTGAGCCGTGTAGGGTTTGTAAAAAAGTTTCCACACTGGGCTTGGCAAGCCAGCCACCAAAGAAACCCTCGAGTTGAAAAGGTTGTAGGTTCTCGAGGGAGTTGGTGTAAGTAATCATGGTTTTAGCCGACCAATTTCTCGAGTTCATCCACCATACTTTTTAGCACTTCAAAACCGCGCTGCACAGGTTCGGGCTGGTTCATGTCTATACCCGCCAGTTTTAGCACCTCGAGTGGATAATCTGAACTGCCAGCTTTTAGAAACTCTAAGTATTTCTCGGCAGCCGCTTGTCCTTGCTCTAAAACATCTTTGGCAAGTGCGTTGGCAGCAGCAATTCCAGTAGCGTATTGGTAAACATAGAACGGGGCGTATAAATGCCCGAAGTTCATCCAGCCAGAACCAAGTCGGGTTTCGTCTATCGTCACATGCCCGCCGTACCCT
>JBEGTV010000034.1:0-11269 GCA_041179225.1 Deinococcota bacterium
AATCACAAAGGGGCAGACGGAAAGTCAGACACCAGTGTACTTCATGCCCCCGAAGGTTTACGCGAAGCGCGGTTGGCTGTGGTCACTCGAGTTGCCGACGCGATTAAAAAAGCATTGGAGGTACTTGGTATTGATGCCCCTGATGAAATGTAATTTTATTCGTACAGTAAACGCAACATCATTTCAACAGGCAGAATCTACTTAGGTTATATCCACAAACCTAAGTAGATTCTGCTATTGACAGAAAATACTCTATCCTCGAGAATAGGCTAAATAACCTCGAGACTCGAGGTGGAGGTTAAAAGTGGATCAACGTTTCACGCTCGAATCTGAATTTAGTGCCAAAGGCGACCAGCCCAAAGCGATTGCACAAATGGTGGATGGCTTAGAAAGTGGTTTTCGGTTTCAGACCTTACTAGGCGCAACTGGCACAGGAAAAACTTTTTCAGTGGCGAAAACAATCCAAGAACTTCAACGCCCAGCTTTAATTATTGCTCCGAACAAAATTCTAACTGCACAATTGGCGGGTGAATTCCGTGAATTCTTCCCCAATAACGCCGTGGAATTCTTTGTTTCATATTACGATTATTATCAACCAGAAGCCTACGTTCCCGGTAAGGATTTATTTATCGAAAAAGATTCTGCCGTCAATCAAGAAATCGAGCGTCTACGTCATAGCACGACGCGCAGTTTACTGACTCGGCGTGATGTGATTGTGGTTGCCAGTGTTTCTTGTATCTACGGACTTGGCAACCCCGAAGAGTACAAGCGCATGAATTTGTATCTCGAGAAAGGTAAACCAATTGCACGAGACGCAATTTTAGAGCGCCTTGTGCAAATTCAGTATGAACGCAACGACATTGAACTGCTGCCGGGGCGTTTTCGTGCCAAAGGTGATACCTTAGAAATCTGGTGTAGTTACGACGAACACCCAATGCGTTTTCAACTCTGGGGCGATGACCTCGAGCAGATTCAAGTGGTCAATTTATTAACTGGTGAAATCCTGCAAAACCTGAACAGCACCGTCATTTATCCCGCCAAGCATTATGTGACCGAACAAGGCAATATAGACGCTGGAATTGCGGGCATCGAAGCCGAACTTGCGGCTCAACTCGAGTATTTTAATAGTGTCGGTAAGCTGCTCGAGGCACAACGAATTAAGGAACGCACCTTGTACGACCTCGAGATGATGCGGGTACTTGGTTACTGTTCGGGAATCGAAAATTACAGTCGTCACATTGATGGTCGGCAACCGGGCGAAAAACCGTACACACTGCTCGATTATTTTCCCGATGATTTTATTACGTTTTTGGATGAATCGCACATTTCGCACAGTCAAATTGGTGGGATGTACAAAGGCGATTACGCCCGTAAAAAAACCTTGTCTGATTATGGTTTTAGGTTGCCTAGCTGCATGGATAACCGACCATTAAAAACTGAGGAGTTCTATGAAAAAGTTGGGCAAGTGGTCTATGTTTCTGCCACTCCGGGCGAGTATGAACGCAGTATCTCGAGTCAAATTATTGACCAAGTGATTCGTCCAACGGGTTTAATTGACCCTAAAATTGAGATTAGACCGACCCTCGGGCAAGTCGAGGATTTACTTGGGCGTATTCGAGTTCGGGCTGCCAAGGACGAGCGCGTGCTGGTCACAACCCTAACCAAACGCATGTCCGAGGACTTAACCGAGTATTTGCTGTCGCATAATGTCAAAGCCCGTTACTTACATTCAGAAATTGACACGATGGAACGCCAAGAGATTATCCGTGACCTTCGCCTTGGGCATTTTGATGTGCTGGTCGGGATTAACTTATTGCGCGAAGGACTCGATTTACCAGAGGTGAGTTTAGTAGCAATTCTCGATGCCGATAAACCCGGATTTCTGCGTTCCGAACGCAGTTTAATTCAAACCATAGGACGGGCTGCCCGTAACGTTGGCGGCGAAGTGATTTTGTACGGCGATAGTATTACTCCAGCCATGCAGTTCGCCATTTCAGAAACCAATCGGCGCAGAGGTATCCAAGAAGCCTATAACCTTGAACATAACATCACCCCGACCACGATTAGTAAAAGCATTCGCAAGGTCATACGCGGCGAGGAAGCCCCAGAAACGCCACTCGAGCCAACTGACATTAGCCTGAGCAAAGACGACATCTTAAGTGCCATCACCGACCTTGAACTCGACATGTGGCAAGCCAGCGAAGCCATGGACTTTGAAGGCGCAGCCCGACTGCGTGACCAAATCAGGCAACTCGAGACCAAATTATCAGGCAAAGAAGTCAAAACTGTCAATATGCCCGGTGGAAAACCTCAGAAACGCTCGAGAGGAAAGAGATAGAATTTACTCCCAATCCTGCACTGGACGCACTTTTTTTGCCTCGAGTTTAGCGCGTTTGGCGGCTTGTAATTGCGAGACTAAATTTTCGGTTCTGGCTTTGGCGTTCTCTAAGCTCTCTAACGCTTCTAAACGCGGTTCTTCCTCGAGCAGTGCTTTGTACCGCGCCCAATTTGCATCTTCTTCGCTTTCAGGGCTTACTTTTGCACTTGGGCGCAACCAACCAAATTGCATATCAGAAGTATCAAATTCGCGCTCCTCGAGTTCGATTAGGGCAGCTTCGCGCACATCTGGGTTTTTCTCGAGAAAATTGTGCAAGGCTTTGGGTTTGACTTCCAAAGCGACTAAAACCCTGTCCTCGAGTCCATGTGCATCCAGCACCGCTTCTAAAAAAGCATCTGGGGTTAGACTCGAGGGTTTGCGTTTCACTCTGTAATTATATTAGAACTCGACCACAAAAGCACTTTCAATAAAATCTTGAGAACGAATAGACTCGAGAATCGTGTCTGAAGGGCGAGCATCGAGGCTTAAGGCAAACAGCGCTTTGCCGCCCGGTGCATCACGTCCTAGCTGCATTCCAGCGATATTGACGTTAGCTTCGCCAAGTAAACTGCCGATTTTTCCGACCACACCGGGTTGATCAAAGTTCGTGGCAATCAGGGCAAAGCCTTCTGGGGCAATCTCGAGGCGGTAATTGCGAATTCGTGTGATTCTGGGTTGCCGACCAAAGCACGTTCCGGACAGGCTGCGAACTCGTTTACTATCTGACATCGTGACTTTAATTTCATTGGCGTAATCTTCGGATTCTTCGGTGTGTTTAATACTCACCAAAATACCTTGCTCCCTTGCCAAAGCCCTCGCATTGACAAAATTCGGGGTTTCTTCTGTCATGCGTTTCAAGTAGCCAATCAGGACACTCGAGAAAACTGGCTCGAGTTCGCTTGGATTTGCGCCACCCATGCTTAAACTAGGGAATTTACCAGCAAATTCAACTTCGATTTCGGTGGCTGCGCCAATCTCGAGTTGGGCAAGCATCACGCCCATCCGTTCAGCCAAGGTCATGTACGGACCAAGTTTCTCGAGGGTGCTGGCATCAAGTTTTGGTGCGTTAATTGCGCCGTGTGAATAATCGCCTTGCAGCGCCGCACAAACCCGCTCGAGAATTTCATTACCCACGCGGTCTTGGGCTTCGACCGTGTTTGCCCCTAAGTGTGCGGTCATGACCACATCGTCGCGCCCTAGAAGCGGATTATCTAAACTTGGCGGTTCGGTCACAAAGACATCCACCCCAGCCGCGAACAAATGCCCATCTTCGAGCGCCGCAGCGATTGCAGCTTCGTTGATAATGCCGCCCCGAGCCGCATTGACAACAACGCCACCAACGGGCATTAAGGCAATTTCTTTTGCGCCAATCATGTCAAAGGTTTCTTCGGTCATTGGCACATGGACGGTTAAAATATCAATCTGCTTGAGCAATTCTTCTAAACTATGGGCGCGTTTGACCCCAAGCAATTCAAATTTTCTATCCGAAATATAGGGGTCAAAGGCAACCACATTCATTTTTAAGCCCATGGCTCGGTTGGCAACAATTGTGCCAATCCGTCCGAGTCCAACAATCCCAAGGGTCTTTTCTTTGACTTCCCGCCCAAGGTATTTTCTGTCCCACTTACCGCCGCGAATCAGTCTGTCTGAACGTGCTACACCTCTTGAGGCTGCCAGCATCAGGGTAATCGCCAGTTCTCCCGCCGAAACGGTATTGGCTTCTGGGGCATTAAAAATAATGATCCCTTTACGCGAAGCTGCCCCTAAGTCAATGTTATCCACGCCCACGCCACCGCGCCCAACCACCCGTAAACGAGTACCAGCCTCGAGCAGTTCAGGGTCTACTTTGGTACGAGAACGGGTAATTAACCCATCGAATTCGGGTAAGCGGCGCAGAATTTCTTCTCGCGGCATGTTCACCACGTACTCAATAACAAAGCCCTCACGGTCAAAGCTACCTGGGCGGAATTTCATTTCATCACAAATTAGAATGCGCTGCATTGACGTAAACTTTACCGACTCGAGATGAGATGTGGCAAGTCTCACGACTAGACTTGTTCATGCTTCTCATATAATTTTGTCTACACTGTTACGGTTGCCATCAAGAGGATGGCGTTATACGCAAAGTTTTTGCGTAGGGTCGCGTAGGCACGGGATGGTTCTGGGTTAAAACGCGAATAAGCGAGTTGTTTAGAGAGATGTTCTCTCGAGAAACGTCTCTATATAGCGACCCCGAAAGGAATACCCATGTTTACGGACTATCCGTTGTCTGCTGCTGTCGTCTCGAGCCTTGCTGCCCGTGGAATCACCATTCCCACGCCAATCCAAGCCGAATCGCTGCCATTTTCGCTCGAAGGACGCGACATTCTTGGTCGCGCCCGCACTGGCACTGGCAAAACCCTTGCCTTTGCATTGCCAATTGTTACCAAGCTCGAACCAAGCCGCCAAAAAGGTCGTTTGCCACGGGCTTTAATTCTTGCACCAACTAGGGAACTCGCCAAACAAACCGCCAAAGAATTTGAGCAACTCGGCGTACTCGAGGTTCAAGAATTTTACGGTGGCACAAGTTACGCTACTCAAGAACGGGCTATTCGTTTTGGTGTGGATGTGATTGTTGGTACACCCGGACGAATCCAAGACCATTTAGACCGCAACAACTTAGACTTTTCTGCACTCGAATTTGTTGTGCTTGACGAAGCCGACGAAATGCTCAGCATGGGATTCCAAGACCAAGTGGAAAAAATTCTCGAGTCTGCCCCGCCAGAACGCCAAACGATGCTTTTTAGTGCCACCATGCCGCGCTGGGTCGAACGCCTTGCGGCTAAGCACCAAAAGAACGCTGCCAAAATAGATTTGGTTGAAAATAATTCCTCGGTGCAAAGCAGCACTGTTCAGCACCACAGTATTAAAATTCAAGCTGCACAGCGCACTCGAGTTTTGGCGGATATGCTCACCGTTTTAGCCCCAGAACGTGCGATTATTTTTACCCGTACCAAACGCGATTGCGACGAATTGGCATTAGAACTGATTCACCGTGGTTTTGAAGCCGAAGCGATTCACGGCGACCTTGCCCAAAGCCAACGCGAACGGGTCTTGGATGGTTTCCGCGCTGGACGCAGCCGCGTTTTGGTTGCCACTGACGTAGCCGCCCGTGGTATTGACATCCCAGATATTGAATTGGTGGTACAACATCACTTCCCACACGACACCGAAAGTTATGTTCACCGTTCTGGACGTACTGGACGCGCTGGACGTAGCGGCAAAGCGATTGTGCTTTATACGCAACGCGAAGAACGCGACCTGCGGAACTTGGAGCGCGTGATTGGCAACAAATTTATTCCACTCGAAGCCCCAAGCCCAAACGAAGTTCGTACTGCGGCTGCCCGTCACGCTGCTAACGAACTGAGTCGTATTCCAGCCGAAGTGTTAAGCCCATTCCAAGTTGAGGCTGACAGGTTACTCGAGGAAATGGGCGCAGAAGCCTTGGCTCGAGCCTTAGCCGTGATAGCTGGTGTGACCCACGCCCCGAAAAAAGTCAGTTTACTGACCGAAGAAGAAGGCTTAACCACCATTGAATTGCGTGGTCAACGCCTGAGCATCCCACGCGCTGTCGCCATGATTTCCAAAGGTGCAAACATCAGCAGTAAAATCCTCGGCAAAATGCAAATGTTCGGTGATGGCATTTACGTGGATGTCCCCAATGACTTACTGCCTAAACTACTGGCACTCTCACCACTTGAGGATGTCACCATCGAAGTCGCCACGGAATTACGTGCCGAACCACAACAACGTCCTGAGCGCCGTTACGACGAACGCAGCAATGGACGCAGCAACTTTAACCGTGGTTCAGACCGAGGCGGATACAGTCAAGACCGTGGTGGACGTAGCTCCTCAGACCGAGGTGGATACAGCCAAGGCGGGACCAGTAACCGTCCACAAGGAAATTTCTCGAGCAGCAGTAGTAGTACCAGAACCAGTGGTTACAAATACCGCGACGACCGAGGCAACCCCGTTTCAGCCGCGCCACAAGGTAATGCCCAGACCCGCGCCCAAGCAGTCCAATCTGGCGCTCGAGACGAACGCCCAAGCACCAGTCGCCGTGAATTTGCTCCAGCCCCACGCGAAGGTGGATTTGCTCGCGGCAAACGCTTTGAACGTCGGTAAAATCAGCTGAACTAAAAAACCTCCGAATCTATTCGGAGGTTTTTTATTGTTGGGCTACTTGATAATGCACTCCTACGAATTTCTCCAGAAGCGGTTTTGGGAATGGTGCATAGCATGGGTTTTTCGAGACCTATGGCTCATAGCTCATAGCCCTAAGCAATCCTCACCTCGAGTTGCTGGGCTTTCATGGATTCTAAGAATTCTTTTGGCGCTCCTGAATCAGTAATTAAAAGTTTTGCATCGTGAAGCGCTGCAAAACTAACCAGTGTAGCTTGGGCTAGTTTAGAACTGTCCACCAAGGCATACGCTTCATCTACCGCTTGTATCATGGCTTTGATGATGTTTGACATGTCCGCATGTGGGGTAGAATAGCCTTTTTGCAGCGAAACACCTGTTGCGCCAAAAAAGGCTTTATCGGCATGGTAAACCTCTAAGGTTCGCACTGCCGCAGGTCCGATTAACGCCATACTGTGCTGACGAATTTGCCCACCAACCAGCAGAATCTCCCAAGTTGTGTCGGCTAACTCGAGGGCTACCGGAATTGAATTGGTGATGATGTAGAGCGAACGAAAACGTTTTTTCATCAGCCGCGCTAAGGTTAAAACTGTACTGCCCGCCCCCAAAATAATCGAATCGCCATCTTCGATGTACTCGAGGGCGGCTTTGGCAATGGCTTCTTTTTGCGGTTGTTGCAAATTTATTTTCTCGCCAAAGGACGGATTAAATAAACTCTTATGGGCATGGCTAGCGCCGCCGTGCGTGCGGTGCAGCAAACCACGTTCCTCGAGTTCGGCTAGGTCTTTGCGAATGGTGACGGCACTGACCGCAAATTGCGGTGATAATTCATCCACCACAACAGAACCTTGCTGCTCGAGCAATTGAATAATTTTAGACCGGCGTTCCTCGGCTTTCATGATTATTTGCCAAAAGGAATTTTGAGCGGCTTACCCGCCCAATCTTCACGTAACCATGCCCAATCGGAATCATCCACTGGGGCAACTGCTCGCTGCTCGAGAAGTGCATCTCCGGCTAAGAAATTCAGGAAATAAACATTTGAACCCGGCGGGGCGGATACAGGGTGATACCCAGCAGGCGTGAGAACTAAATCACCATTTTTGACCAGTAGTAACTCGTCTAAACCATGCTCTGGGCTGTAATTGCGATGCACTGCCCAACCAATATCGGCGGGTTCGATACGGTAATAATAAGTTTCTTCGACATACAATGAACCTCGCAGACCATCATGACGATGCGGCGGAATACCCGACCAAAAACCGGACGGGGTGTAAACCTCGAACAGCACTAAACGCTCGGCAGGCAAATCCGGACCAAGAATATGATTGACTTGGCGGGTTGCGTTTGCCCCACCCCGCACTTCAACCTTCATTTCGTTTGGGGTAAAGACCCGAAACGGGAATAACCCAGTAGCTGGAGCGCTACCAATTGCAAAAAGACACTTGTCTCGAGCCACCACGTTAAACACAGTTTTGGGTGGCATATAGACCACATGCGGCAGTTCTAAGAAAACACTCGAGCGGGATAAAGGAATGAACTGACCACTGGTTTGGACTTCAAACGACCCAAAAATTGGCACAAGGGCAGCTTCTTCGCCAAGTGTATTGCCTTCAAAAGACTCACCAGCTTTTAAGGACACAGTTTTGAACGATAAAAACTGCCAACCAAATGATGATGGTGAAACCGCGACAACATCATTTATTGGCTTAAACTGATTTGGTGAATTCATGGATGCCTCCTGAGGTTGGGCGAGCAGGGGCGTGAATTGATTCAAAATAGCCCCGCCGCTACGGTAAATCGTTAATGACCCAATAATTTAATAAAATGCGTGGCTTTAAGCGACACCGCTTCTCGAGCTTGGGTATAAACGGCTCGGTGATTGTTAAGTACACTGGTTTCTTTCCAGACTTTGAGCAATGCCCTGTACGATGCCGAACCGATATTGACTTTGACGACCCCAAGTTTTTTAGCGGCAATTAAGTGCTGCTCGGCAATACCGCTACCGCCATGCAGTACCAATGGAGCTTTGGTGGTAACAGCGATTGTCTCGAGGCGGGTTAAATCTAGGCTAGATGTTTGCCCGTGTTCCGAACCCACCGAACACGCCACCATGTCCGCCCCAGCTTCAAATAATGCCAGAGCTTCTTCAGGGTTGCTTGGGGCAGATTCGCCTTGGTTAAAACGCTCAGCCGAAACCTCTAAACTCGCGTTCATATCGTGGGCAATTTCGGCTAGAATTTTGGTTTGACGCACCAGTTCGTTAAACTCGAGATTTCCACCGTCGAGCATCACCGAAGAATAGCCAGCTTGCAAGCAGGTCTGCGCCATTTCTAGCCCTAAGCCGTGGTCGAGATGTAGCATAATTGGAACTCCAGATTCCTCGGCTAAGGCTTTGACCAGTGCCACCATTACTTTTGGCGAAGCAAAAGCAAGGTCGGCTTGGTAGGTCTGTAAAATAATTGGAGCGTTCAGGGCGGTTGCTGCGTCCACACAACCTTGTGCCATCTCGAGACTACAAAAATTAAAGGCGGGCAGTGCAAAACCCTCACGGAATGCTCGAGTGATCAGTTCGCGCCCATCTTGCACAAACGGCATTAAAAACCACCTTGGGATTCGATAAATGCTAGCGCTTCGGGTAAGAAAGCACTAAATTCAGAGCAACCAATTCGGGTTACGACAATCGCGCCGCACGCATTGCCCATCCGACAAGACTTGTACCAATCCCAGCCTTGCAAAAACCCATAAATAAAACCAGCTGCAAACGCATCCCCCGCACCTAGAACACTGACCACATCCACCTTGAAACCATGTGCTGAAACCACCTCGCCATTGGCTAAAACAACATCTGCACCCCTTGCGCCGCGCTTAACCACCAAAGCAGTTAAGCCCTTTGACAACACTTTTATATTTTCCTCGAGATTACCTTTAATTTCAGGGGCAGTAATTTGCGAATTGAGAATTTGTAAATCCTCTAATTTTTCGAGCATTACGGCATTAATTTCTTCTTCAGTCCCAAAAGCAATATTCACAAGCGGCAACAACGCCCGAATCTGAACCCCAAAAGCCCGAGGGTCATGCCATTGATCTGCCCTGAAATCCAAATCTAGGAAGACAGTCAAACCGAGTGCCTTGGCTTGTTCTGCTAAGAAAAAAACCGCACTCCGACTTGGTTCTTTAGCTAAAGCCGCCCCAGAAAGTTGCACGGCGCGAGTAGACTCGAGGGGTAGTGCCAGCACATCATCTATCCCAAGTTGAATATCGGCAGCATTTTCTCGGTAAAACATGGTTGGAAAGGTACTTGGCGGTTCTATTCCTACGACTACGGCACTGCTTTTTGTACCAGATTTAACTGGAATAAATTTGGTTTCAACGCCCTCTTTTTTCAGATGCTCGAGAATGAACTCGCCAACTTTATCCGTTCCAACAGCCGTTAAAAGTGCGACTTTCAAACCCAAGCGACTCGAGCCAACCGCGATGTTTAAGGGACTCCCACCAATAGACGCACCAAATGCACTTATTTGTGAAAAAGACGCACCGACATCATTCGAGTATAAATCTATCGAAGAACGCCCCATGGTGATTAAATCAAACATAGCAACACCTCGAAAATCATAATCCTGTCACTTTTGCGAGATGCTCGCGGTTGCGTTTAGCACTAATTTTTGGTTCTCCCATACCCGGTAGCACATCTTGTTCGACACAAATCCAACCTTGGTACCCCAGTTCCAAAAGTTTCTTGGTGGTGGCGGCAAAGTCCATACTGCCTTGTCCTAATTCACAAAAAACCCCGTGTCCTATAGCTTCTTTGTAATTCCAGTGTTCGGCTCGAGCTTGGGTGGCTACACTTGGGCTGCAATCCTTGTAATGCACGTACCAAAGGCGTTCTTTGAAGGTTTCAAGGGCAGTTAAGACCACATCGGGGTCATTTGTTCCACTGCCGTACAGAAAATGCCCAGTGTCAAAGACTAAACCGAGGTAACTCGAGTCGGTACGGGACAGCAATTCTTCGATTTCCCATGGTGCTTCGACGTAACCCCCACAATGATGGTGGAACACGCTTCGTAATCCTGTTTCGTCGTGTACCGCTTTGGCGGCATTGTTGACCCCTCGAGCAAAGGTTTTCCAGTCTGCGTCAGTTAAACCTAAATCCCTTGTGATCCGCCCAGCTTGTTCAAAGCGCGGTGTATCGCGGCTATGTTCATCGGCAATCACCACGAATGGTTGGGTGTTGGTGTCTCCAACATCGGCTATACTTTTTAATAATCTGGCATTGCGAAGAATTCTTTCTATTCCCAAAGTATGTTCACTTGAATTCTTAAAATACACACCTTCATATGCGCCTAGCATCGTTAGGTTTCTCGAGACCAGTGCTTGACGCAGTGCTGCGGTTTCGGTGGGCATAAAACCGTAATCACCAAGTTCTGTTCCAGTGTACCCAGTTTCGACGAGTTCATCGAGCATTTGGTCAAATGAAATACTCTGTCCCCACCCTTCGATTGTTCCCCATGAACACGGCGCATTTGCTAATTGAATTTTTTTCATATTACCCCTTGCAGTTTTATCGTAGGGGCGAGGCATGCCTCGCCCCTACGGTTGTCATAGAAATTTGCGTTGTTTCTCGAGTTTGGTTTCGTAATTTTTACGGGCTTTTTTAACTTTATGTTGGCTCGAGACGGCGGCTATCGGTGCGTCCCACCAACTCTCAAAACCTCG
>JBEGTV010000035.1:0-11084 GCA_041179225.1 Deinococcota bacterium
TTGTATTTTCGATGTCTGCAAAGCCATCCAGTTGTAGTACGCGGCTGCTTTCGTAACCAAGGGTGGACAGCAGGGCTGTAGCTGCCTCGCGCAAGCCTTGGGTGGCAAAATCGGCAAGACAAATGTTTAATTGGCTGCGAAGGTCGCTCATGTTGGTGCGGGTAGTCTAACATCAGACCGTTTAACTTTGGCTTGATTAAATACCTAGAATTCTGGACTCCTTAATTGTTTGCTTCTGGCTGCTCGAGAATTGCCAACCATGTTATCAGTTCAAATTGGGTTTCTTCGGTGACTTGTTCTTCTTTTTTAGGAATAACCGCACCTCGTCCTGTGAATAAACTTTGGTTGGCGCGTTTTTTGAAACTGCTGCGGATACTCTCGAGGGCAGCTTGTAGTAACGTGGTTTCTTGGCTTAGGTTCTCTAAGTTCTGGGTTAAGGTGTCAAATTGGTCGTGTAGGGTCTGAGTGGCTTGTGGTTTATCGGCACATAAAGCGCGGTAGAGTTCAAGTGTTTGTTTGGCTTGGGCATAAGCAAATCGCACTTCGCCGTTTGAACGTACATAAACCAGAAAATACGGACTGAGTGGGTTTAAGTCGGTGCTGCCAACCACTCCCAACTGGCGCAAACAAAAGACAATTCCGTGTTTGGCGGTGTTGCCTTCTTCGGTGACTAAGCCAAAAATGTCCAGTGGTGCATTTTCGAGCGCGGCTTTGTTCTGGTTACTAAAGTTACTTAAATCCATGCGAAAATCATCTAAGCTAAAGTCGGCTAGGCTTACCCCACCTTCGATGTCTTCTAAGTCCAGCACTTCGTCTTTCATGCGTAGTAGTTGCTGGTCGCGGTAACTGAGGTCGGCACGGATTTGTTCCATACTTAAAGGGTTATCTTGGGCGGTAGCGGTAATGTCCACCAATGCCATTCTCGATTCGACACGGTTTTTCAGGTTCAGGTAGGCGTTTAAGTCTGGGGTTGCCCAAAAATTGACCATTTGAATACTTTGATTTTGGCTACCAATACGGTCTATGCGCCCAAAACGTTGAATTAAACGCACAGGATTCCAGTGAATATCAAAGTTAATTAGATAATCGCAATCTTGGAGGTTCTGACCTTCAGAGATGCAATCGGTGGCAATAAGAATGTCTATTTCTATGTCTTGAACAAAGTTTTTTAAGAGGTTGCGCTGTTTGGCTTTTGGTGCAAAATTGGTCAGAATGGTGTTGTGATCGGCTTTACCAAAGGTAGTTGCATTGCCACCAGAGCCTGTGACCAAGGCAATATGAACCCCTAGGCTTTTGGCGATTGGCTCGAGATTCTGGTACAAGTAAGTAGCTGTGTCCGAAAAAGCCGTAAAAACCAGCACTTTTCGGTTGACTTCGCCAAGTTTATTGGTGCTAGGGGCAGTAATTTTACTTTCGATTAAGGCTTTTAAGTCAGCTAATTTGGCATCTCTGGCAGGTGTAATGGCTTTGGCAGTATCAAAAATATCCCTGATTTGTTGTTCGTCGGCTCGTAAATCCTCGAGCCATTTAGTCACATTCAAGTGCCGAAGATCGTACTGAATGCGTTTGCCGACCAAAAATTCTTCTTGGAAATCATCATCTTCGCCCATATCTGGTTCGATACTCTCAAATTCGGTTGTGCTTTGTTGACTCTGAAAATCAGTTAGTTTTTTTATCAGTACACTCATTTTGTTACAGGTGCGCTCCAAGGTAATCGCAAAAGAATGCACACTGCTCTCGAGTCGTTTAAGAAAATTGACTTTCATCATGCCAATTAAGTAGCGTTCACGGTTGGCTTGCGAAAATTTTTTGACCGCATCTTGGTCGTAATTTTCTACATGCTCAGCCAGAACGTAACTCGAGGGGCTAAAAAGGGCGAGTTTATACTGACTGATTTGTTCGTTAATCGCTTCGTATTTTGGAAAGAAATTCTTGGTGTCCACGGCACTAAAAACAGCTATTGGTTTTAAGCGAATCGGGAAACCACCAAGTTGCTCGACCGTTTCTGGGTAATAATCTTTGATATGTTTACGCGACCGCGCCAAGGTTAGTCCGTCGAGCAGTGCAAAAAAACCAGCACTTAAACGCTCGAGTAACTGTTCACTCTGGCGTGGCTCTTTGATTGCCCAAGTATTAAATTCTCGTTGGGCAACTGCCAAAGTGGTTTTTAGGCTACCGACCCCTAGCGTCTGGGCAAAACTGTTGTCCAAGCCGCCAGAAATCAGCATTAACTGATTGCGTAAATCCGATAAATCATTATTGACGGGTGTGGCACTTAAGAGCAGCACTTTGGTAGGAACACCAGCCTTTATGATTTCTTCGAGCAGATGTTCATACCTACTTTTTTTGCCTTTGCCTTTGCTGTTGTTCCTAAAATTATGACTTTCATCTATGACCACCAAGTCGTAATTATCCCAGTTGATGGTTTGCAGGTTTATATCGGCAACCATGCCCGATTCTCTGGATAAATCGGTGTGCGATAAAACACTGTAGGCAAAACGGTCTTTTAAGAACGGGTTCATGTTGCTGTTGTTAGAAGCATGGTAAACCGTCCAGTTCTCGCGCAGTTTCTTGGGACTAAGTACCAGAACACGGTCGTTTAGGGCTTCAAAGTATTAGATGTTATCGGTTATTAGGTTTTACTAAATTTTTTTGCGTGTGTAACAGTATCTTTAATGCCCAAAATGTTATTCCCGATAACATCTATTTAATCACGGCTAAGGTAGTGTAGGTTTTTCCTAAACCCACACTGTCTGCTAAAATGCAGCCCCCTAAAGTTTGGAGTTTACGAATCGCAGTTTTTACACCATCACGCTGAAACGGGTAAAGGGCAGCCCAAATGCTTGAATCCATTAGGCGTTGTGGGATTTTAAGTTCAGACTGCTGATTCTCGGTAAACCCAGCAAATAAGTGATACAAAGTCTTAAAGTAAACAAATTGCGGGGCATTAGGAACGTATAAACGCTCTAGTTGCTTTAACACGGATGCTTTGACATCTTCTGTCAGACTTGTATCTGCCCAGATTTCATCAAACCATTGTTTTAAGTCTTCACGGTCACGGTCATCTGTGACCTCGAGATTCAGTTCGATATTGCTGTTTTTGCCCAAAGCTAAACCACTGACCGTAAAATTGCTACTACCTAAGACAGCCCGCTTATAATCGCCTTGTTCGATTAAGTAGGCTTTGCCGTGCAAAAAACCTGGTTTAACCATCGAACGAATTTCTACTTTGCGACGCATCCAATCAGCACAATTTTTGGCAATACGGCTCTGAAATAATGTTTGCTCGAGTGACATTTGATCTTGTTCAATTTTTGCGGCTGGAGGCTTACCAGTTTTTGGGTCAATGGACTTAATAAAATTAGGTTCACCAAATAAAAAACGCATTTGCTCTATGTTTTCGAGTTGGGGTTTTAAGGCATTGTAAGCATAAATTGTAAAGTATGCCGAAACAAAAGATAATGTCACCTCGGGATGAATTTTTTCTTTAAGGAACGCACCAACCGAACCACGGTGGTGGTTATCCAATGGCCTTGAGAAAGAGAGTGTCGGCTGCATTGGGTACATTATGCCTTATTTAGCAATGATTTTGTTATTACTTATTTGAGTCGAGCAACCGCTAGTGCAGCTTGTAGCGCTTGTCCAAGGTCTCGTTTTAAGTCTTCGGTATCCTCGAGTCCAACCGTTAGCCGAATCATTTCTGGGTGAACTCCGGCTGCGCGTTTGGCAGGTTCTTGTAGTCTGCCATGTGTAGTCGTCCACGGGTGAGCAGCAAGGGTTCGGGTATCACCAAGGTTAGCGGCTAAGCGCACCAGTTGCAGGCTTTTTAGAAAGGCAGAAGCTCCAGCCAAACCGCCTTTCACGCCAAAAGCCAAAACACAAGGCTGACCTTTTAAGTATTTTTTTGCAGCCGCAAAATGCGGATGATTTGGGCGACTGGTGTGCGAAACCCATGCCACGGCTTCGTGGGTCTCGAGCCATGCTGCCAGTTCTGAAGTGGTACTTGATTCACGCGCTAGTCGTAAGGCTACGGTCTCGAGTCCTTGCTGAATTTGCCAAGCGCTGTGTGGCGCTAAGGTCATGCCCATTTGGTGCAGTCCCAAGTACCGCGCCCGAACTAAGAAACTCTTGTCGCCGTATCGTTCATTCAGACTTTGACCCGTCGCATCCGGCTCGAGGAACGCGGCACTGTTGGGCAGATAACCAATTCGGGACAGCACCGCCCCACCCATAGCTGCCCCATGTCCACTTGCCCATTTGGTCAGGCTGTGGGTGACTAAATCTGCACCGAGTTCTAGAGGGCGACACAATGCCCCAACTGCGCCCCATGTGTTATCCACAATTAAAGCGATGTTTTTGGCTCGAGCCAAGGCAACCAGCGCTTCAAAATCTGGGACATCCAAAGCCGGATTGCCAATTGTTTCGACCAGAATAGCTTTGGTGTTGTCTTGAATGGCGGCTTCAAAAGCACTTGGATTATTTTCGACAAGGCTACTGCGAATGCCAAAATTGGGCAGGACATTATTAAGTAAGCCAAGGCTGCCACCAAACAGGGTGTTGCTTGCGACAATATGATCGCCAACTCGAGCCAAGGCAATCAGGGCTAATAGGGTTGCACTTTGTCCAGTGGCAGTCACAACTGCACCTTTTGCGCCTTCTAAAGCCGTTAAACGGGTCTCGAGGGCTTGCAAAGTAGGATTTTGAATACGGGCATACTGCAAGCCTTCTTCGCGTCCCTGAAAAACATCTGCCATTTCCTCTAAGGTCTCAAATTGAAAAGCTGCCACAGCATGAATTGGTGTGCCGATGCTGATGCCGTGTCCACGCGGAATACCTTCTTGAACGGCTAATGTTGCAAAATCGTTTGTCATAAGAACCCCTTCTCGAGAAATATGTTTGGGCTTGTTGATGTAAATTTTTTGCGTTGAACCAAGCTACGAATAGGGGAGGGTTCAACGCAATTGCATTCGAGCGCTTTGGCGCAGTCTTTTAATGTTTAGAAAGCAGGATAAAAACACAGTTTTAGTGTGTCATTTGCTCTACCCGAAAGTCAAGGTCAGAAAATAGCACCTCTTGACATTGCTTGATGGTCATGCTAAATTTGGGGTAACGATAACCCAAACAAAATTTTTGCAGCTACCTCAAGCGTTTTTCTTAAGGGGTAACGTATATACTATGCTTATGCCTAATTCTCCCATTACCCTTGCCGATGTCGCCCGTTTAGCTGGCGTATCTAAAATCACGGTTTCAAAAACCTTGAATAACACTGGGCGTATTTCCGAAGGGACTAGGGAACGGGTTCTGAAAGCCGTCAGCGACTTGGGTTATGTGGTCAACAGTGCCGCCCGAAGTTTACGCGGTGGCAAAACAGGGGTTCTTGGTATGGTGATTCCCGAATTGGTCAGCCCATACTTTGCCGAAGTTGCCAGAGCCGCCGCCGATGAAGCCAGTCAATGTGGTTTTGACCTTGGTGTTTTTACGACTTCGCGTGATGTGACAAAAGAACGCGCCCGTATTGGAACGCTGCTAGGTGGTTTAGCCGATGGTCTATTGGTGGTTGTGCCAAGCGGCAACGAAAAGTTTTTATTGTCGCTCGAGCGAAGCCGCGCTCCGATTGTGCTAATCAATCATTTTGGGGTTCAAACCCACTTGCCAATGGTACGCGCCGACAGCTACCTTGGGGCGAAAGCGGCAATTTTGCATTTACTTAGTTTAGGGCATCGGCGGATTGGTTTTGTGACTGGGGCAGTTGGTTCTAGCCAAGCGGCTGAGCGTTTACGCAGTTACCGAGAAGTCCTCGCCGCCCAAGGTTTACTTGACGAAAACCTGATTCGTCAAGGTAATTTTACACAACGCGGTGGTTTTGAAGCGGCTCGAGAATTACTCGAGTTACCAGAATTGCCAACCGCTATTTTTGCCGCCAGCGACGTGACCGCTTTTGGGGTGATTGATGCCATTAAAGACAAAGGTTTACGAGTCCCGGACGATATTTCGGTGGTCGGATTTGATGATATTCCAGCCGCCAGTCAAGTCCACCCAGCCCTAACAACGGTGCGCCATCCTGTCCAAGCCATGGCACAAGCCGCGATGCAACTGATTCTCGATGCCTTTGCCGATAAACCAGTCAGAGACACCCTGATTGAATTCCCAAGCGAGTTAGTGATTAGGGAATCCACCAAAGCAATTAACCTATAGGAGTACCGTATGAATGCCAATGTGGTGATTAGAAGAGGTGCTAAACCCAAAACTCAGCCTGTGCTGGCGCGTGTTTGGCGAGCGCGAATGTTATTTTTGATGTTATTGCCGGGCTTGTTGTACTTTGTACTTTTTCGCTACTTACCGCTACTTAACGCACAAATTGCCTTTAAGGATTTTCAACCGACGCTTGGGGTGTGGGGCAGTCCTTGGATTGGCTTTCAGCACTTTTTATCGTTCTTTAATTCGTTTTACTTTTCGCAACTGATGACCAATACCCTGATTATTAGTGTTTTGAAGCTGGTCATTGGTATTCCACCCGCGATTATACTTGCCATTGCCATTCATGAAAGCAGTTTTAAGCGCCTAGGTCGTTTGGTACAGACCGCCACCTATCTGCCTCATTTTTTATCTTGGGTGATTGTTTTTGGTGTGTTACTAGCAATGCTGAGTCCAAGCGAAGGTTTAATCAACAAGGGCATCGTTAGTACAGGAGCAGACCCAATCGGATTTTTGACTGACCCAAACTATTTTCGCTGGGTGGCTATTTTTTCTGATATTTGGAAAGAAACGGGTTGGAGTGCCATTTTGTACTTGGCGGCTTTAATCGGCATTAGCCCAGATTTATACGAAGCTGCCCAGATGGACGGGGCGACACGTTGGCAACGAATCCGCTTTATTTCATTGCCGGGCTTACTGGACGTAATTATTTTAGTCACCTTGCTGCGGCTTGGACATATTTTAGATGCTGGTTTTGGACAGATTTTCATTCTTTACTCTTTACCTGTCTATAGCGTGGCGGACATTATAGACACATGGGTTTACCGCCAAGGGATTCAGAATTTTGAATTTGGTATGGCAACCGCCGTCGGTTTATTCAAAGGTTTGATTGGCTTATTGTTGATTGTCACCGCCAACCGAATTGCACGGCGCTTTGGTGACAGGGGCTTGTACTAATATGATTAAATTTCCTAAAATAAGTCGAGCTGATCGTCCCATCGAATTTTCTGTGGTTGCTTTTTTGGTTGTTACGCTGCTGGTCACGGTTATTCCGTTGTGGTATGTGTTGATGATTTCGTTCACGCCACTTGGCTCGAGTCCAAAATTACTAGCACTGCCTTGGGAATGGTCATTTCGAGCCTACCAAGAATTACTGGCACAACCAGCTTTGGTGCGGGCTGGCTTAAACAGCATCATTTTAACGGTGGGTGGGGTACTGATTAGCTTAACCATGACGGTACTGACGGCTTATCCGTTATCGCGTAAAGATTTGCCGTTTCGTGGTTTTTTTACAGGCATGATTTTATTTACTTTTCTTTTTAGCGCAGGTTTAATCCCCAATTATTTGGTGATTCGGGATTTGGGTTTACTGAACACTTACTGGGCAATTTTACTGAATGGTGCGGTCAGTGTTTACAACTTATTTGTGATGAAAAGTTTTTTCCAGAACCTGCCTGAAAGTCTCGAGGAAGCGGCTAAAATTGATGGGGCAACCGATTTACAGGTCTTGTGGCATATTGTCTTGCCGTTGTCACGTCCAATTTTAATGACCATCGGTTTATTTTACGCCGTCACCAATTGGAATGCTTTTTTTGAACCGATTTTATTCCTTTCAGACCGCAATATGATGCCTTTGCCAGTCGCCCTGCGCGATATTTTACTGGGCTTAAACAATGCTGAATATGTTGAATCCACGGCGAATCAAGTGGCATCTTCTGATGCCCTAAAGATGGCGGCAGTGGTCATCACAACAATTCCAATGTTGGCAATTTATCCTTGGATACAACGTTACTTTACTCAAGGCGTGTTACTCGGCGGTGTTAAAGAATAGTTAGGTGGTAAAGGAGTTCTTATGAAAAAGTGGCAAGTGTTATTTGGAATCGTTGCAACGGCTGGGGCTGTTGTTAGTCTGGCGCAACTTGGTACAGCCCAGTCTGGGCTAACCGACATCAGTCTGGCTTTGAACATCGCTAACCCCGAATCACCTATTCCGGCTGCAAATTGGGACACATGGACAACCATTAAGGACAAAATCGGGGTCAACATCAAGTTTACCTCCCTGCCCGCCGCCGCCGATGGTGACACTAAACTTGGCGCATTGGCAGCCGCTAACGATTTACCCGATTTGTTCGAGGTGCGTAACCCCAATTTATTTGATCGTTTGGTACAGCAAGGTCAACTTGCCTCAGTCTCGAGCATAACCGCCTTGATGCCGAGACGCAATGCGATGCGCTATACCGACCGCAAACGTAATGCTTTAGCTACAGTCAATGGTGTTCAGTATGGTTTTCAAGAACCAGCTTCTCTAAGTCGTCAATATGCAATCAGTATTCGTAAGGACTGGCTCGAAAAACTGGGTCTAAAAGCCCCGACCACGCTCGAGGAATTTTATGAAGTCGCCAAAGCCTTTACCGAACGTGACCCCGATGGAAACGGTAAAAAAGACACGTATGGCTACGGCGGTGTGATTGATTACGACACGGCTGGTGTACTGCCCGGACTTGGTTTAGGCAATCATTTCCAATGGATTTATGGGGCGTATAGTGTGGCTGGAACTTGGAACTACAAAGCCAAGAGCTTTAACGCCAATGTCAAAGACCCAAATTACCGCAAAGCCACCGAATACATTGCCAAATTGGTCAGCAATAAACTGATTGACCCAGACTGGGCAACCATGAAACGAGCCGACCTTCGTACCCGTTGGCAACAAGGTCGTTATGGGATGTTCTATGAAAGTGTTGGCGGCTTACAATCTGGTATTCGCAACTTTGATGGCAACAACAAGAAAGCTGAATTGATGTTTATCGCACCACCCAAAGGTCCAAGTGGTAAAGCTGTTCCGGGAATCTATGCCAATGCTGGTTGGTTATTTGTGGTCTCTAAAAAAGCCTTGGATGCAGGTAAAGGACCAGCCATCGCTAAGTTCCTCGAGTTTGCCAATTACAACGAAGGCTACTACTTGCTTGGTTTTGGTAAACGCGGTGTACATTACAACTTGGTAGATAATATCCCAGTGGCAAATTTGGCGGCTTCGGCAGCAGAACGCGGCATGTACACCCAACTCAAATGGTTGGCACTGAATTCTAACCCCGGTGAACTAAAAGCCCGTTATGCCATTTTTACGACTGCCGAAAAACAAGCCACCTATAATTTTTATGAAATGTTACTCGATGCCCAAAATAACGGTTGGGTAGACCGTACTGGCGACATTGCGATTCGGGCAGCTTCTAACCAAGCCGATATTGAACGCTACGTTGCCGAGAACATGGTGCAATTTGCGCTTGGTCAACGCCCAATAAATGATGGCAACTGGGATCAATTCTTAAATGGCTTAAATGGTCTTAACTTCGAGCAGTACGAAAACAATGCCGAGAAAGTCCTAAAAACAGGCGGGTTCTTGCGTTAAGTTATCAAAGACTCGGAGGGTATTCCCCCGAGTCTTTTAAGCTCTAGCCCTTGAGGAGTTTTATTCATGTCAACCCATTTTTATCCTATTTCTAAAGCATCTGGACATCAGCCACTCGAGGGTCATTCATGTAACTTACTTGGTTTTTCTAAACTCAACTTAGAAGCTGGGCAAAGCTATGCTGGCTCGAGTAGTGAGCGTGAAATACTCTTGGTGGCTTTGGCGGGTCGTGCCAAGGTCGTCGTCAATGGTCTTGAGTTTTCTAAAGTCGGCGGTCGTGCCAATGTTTTTGCGGGTTTGCCGCACAGTGTCTATATTCCTTGTGGCAGCAGTTTTACTATTCTGGCACTGAGCAAATTTGAAGCTGCCCTGCCCAGTGCGCCAAGTGACCTAAGTTGCCAACCTTACGAAATTAAACCCGAGCAGGTCAACACTGGTAAGTGGGGGGCGCTCAATTACTCCCGTTCTTTTCGTGAAATTCTGGTACAACCCAATGGTTTGCCCGCCGCCCGTTTAATTGTTGGTGAGACCATCACGCCAAGTGGCAATTGGAGTACCTATCCAGCCCATAAGCACGAAGTCAATGCTGGCGCTGAAGTGTTCCACGAGGAAATGTATTACTTTCGGGTTTCTGCCCCTGAAGGTTGGGGTTTTACCCGTCATTACAGCCCAGAACATGGCTACGATGATACCCATATCGTCAAGGATGACAGCTTACTTTCGATTCCACATGGCTATCACACCTATGCGGCTGCGCCGGGTTACAACAGCTATTACTTGTGGTTCTTAGCCGGGGAAACCCGAACCCAAGGTGTACAGTTAGACCCAAGCCACGCTTGGATTCAAAAATCTGTGGGTACATTGGTATGAGTCCAGACCGCCCAGCCTATGCCAATTTTTCGGGGTTTTTTGAGTATTGCCCTTGGAAATTTCTAGGCTGGGCAACGCAAACCGAGCGTTCTGAACAACTCGAGCGTCAAGCTGCCCTGATTGCCCTTGGCAATGTCGAATTTGGTACAGATTGCTTTATTGCCTCAACTGCTGGGGTTTATCCGCAGCGTTTAATCATGGGAGAACGTTGCTACATTGGTGGTCTGGCGTATGTGACCGATGATGTGGTGATGGGCGACGACTGCACAATCAATCCATTTGCGATTCTGCGAGGCACAATAAAAATGGGTTCTGGGGTGCGAATCGCTGCTAATGCCAGCTTAATTGGGTTTAATCATGGGCATTCAGACCTCGAGACCCCAATTTTTAAGCAACCCGAAACCAGTCTTGGCATTTGTATTGGTGATGATGTTTGGATTGCCAGTGGAGTAACCGTTCTTGATGGTGTAAAGATTGGTTCGCATTGTATTTTGGCAGCCAACGCCGTCATTACCAAAGATGTACCAGATTATGCAGTCATGGCAGGAAATCCGGCTCGAGTGATTCGTAACCGCAGAAATTCGCAAAAACCAAATGAACTGACCACAAAACT
>JBEGTV010000036.1:0-10967 GCA_041179225.1 Deinococcota bacterium
GATTTTGGCAGCATGGCAGCCTTGATGAAAGCCTCGAGCCTGATAGTGACCGATAGCGGCGGACTGCAAGAAGGCGGCGCGACCCTTGGTGTGCCAGTTGTGGTGCTGAGGAACGTCACAGAGCGCCCTGAAGGTCTGACCGTCGGGGCGTTAAAATTGGCTGGGACAGACCCCGAAAATGTCTTTAAGACCATTCACACCTTGCTCTCGAGCGACGCAGAACTGGGCAAGATGCAGAATCGTCCAAATCCATACGGCGATGGTCATGCTGGGATTCGTTGCGCTCAAGCCGTGGCATGGCGCTTGGGTTTAGCCGAACGCCCAAAAGACTGGCAGTAGCGGTTTAATCTCTGATAAATAATCCTTGTAAAAGCATCTTTTGTGCCAGCCCAATCTGATACTCGAGAAACCCGTCTGGAATGGGTTGTGGTGCTATTGGTGCATCTATTAAAAGGTTGGACAGTCCGTGGATGGTACTCCAGACAATCAGTGCCAGTTCTTGTGGGTTGCCGGCTTTGGCTAAACCCGTTTCTTGCATGGTGCGGATGATGGAAATCAGCATTTCAAAAATACTGTTGGCAATCTCGGTTAGTTCGTCGGGTGTGCCAACCGGCTCACAAAGGGTTTTACGGAACATAAAGCGAAATTCGGTTGGGTGGCTTAAGGCAAATTGAACATAGACCATACCAATAGCCTTAAGGTTCTGCACGGGGTTGGTTTGCCATTGTTCTTTTATTCGTTTACCAAGTTCGGTAAAGGCATCTATCGCAAGGGCGCGTAACAAAGCGCGTTTATCGGCAAAGTGATGGTATGGCGCAGCGTGGCTAACTCCTGCACGACGAGCGACTTCGCGCAGGGTAATGGTGTCTATGGTGTTTTCGGCTGCCAGTTCTCGAGCCGCGTTTAGTAAAGCGGTTCGCAGATTACCGTGATGATAAGTGGTGTTTTTGCTCGTTTGGCTCATGGTTTAATTTACCGCAATCCTTGGAACTTGACAATGGTAAGATTATCGTTTATCTTTGCATCGTAAAGAATCTTTACATAGAAAAGATAAGGAGTTTTATGAATGTACTTTTAATCCTCGGACATCCAAACCAAGAATCTTTTTGCAACGCCCTGCTCGAGCAGTACGCTCAAGGCGCAACCCAAAACCAAGCCAAGATTCAAATTTTGCGACTTGGCAACCTAGAATTTAATCCAATCAGCCAAGGTTACGGCAAACCCATACCACTCGAGCCAGATTTAGTAAAAGCCCAACAACAAATCACTTGGGCAGACCACTTGGTTTTTGTGTACCCAACATGGTGGGGCAGTATACCAGCGCTACTCCAAGGTTTTATAGACCGCACCTTTCTGCCCGGTTTTGCCTTCAAATACAAAAAAGATTCGATTTGGTGGGATAGGTTATTGACAGGCAAAAGTGCCAGAATCATCACCACCATGGACGGTACAAGTTGGTGGCATTACTTGATGTACTTTGCGCCCAGCATCAACAGCTTAAAACGGGCTGTGTTGCACTTTTGCGGTGTTAAAACCGTCAGAACCACAATTATTGGGGAAATTCGCAGTTCGAGCTTAGAAAAACGCCAGAAGTATCTCGAGGAAATTAAAAATCTTGGTTCTCGAGATGCCCAAAATTCAGTACACCGCCGCACCAACCAGTCCAGCATCCGCTCCTAATTCGGCTCGAGTCACTTCTAAACTCGCCCAAGGCGAACCAAAACGTTGTAAGTGCTTTTGAACCCGTTCTAAATAGGTTGGTGCAAGCCCAAGCCCACCACCAATGGCAGCTTTGTCAGTCCCTAAAATCGCCCGAAGATTGGCGAGTAGCCGTGCCACTCGAGCCGCGCTGTCCTCGAGTAGAACATCAGCAGTTTTATCTCCCGCATTGGCTCGAGCCAATAATTCTTTGGTATCTGCCCAACCGTGCTTTATTGCAATTTTATTAAGCGCCGAGCCACTGGCGATATACTCGAGCGGAATATCAGCATCGGTCAAGGTAAAGCCTAGTTCAGCATGAAGCCCGTGTGGTGTCAGATGGAGTTCTTGGTTGATGATTAAGCCCCCGCCAATTCCAGTCGAGACCGTCACAAATGCAAAATCTCGTGTGCCACGCCCAGCGCCCCTCTTGAATTCTCCCCACGCGGCTGCATCGGCATCGTTTAAGACTTTGGTCTCGAGGTTGGTGTGTTTTTCTAACCACGCGGCGACATTTACCCCGTTTTGCCAATGGTGCAGGGTTTCGTTGTTCAGGGCAGTCACCACGCCACCCGCGACACTGCCACAAGCGGCGACCCGAATGGCTCGAGATAAAGGCAGTTTTGGGGCTATCAACTCGAGACAGGCAGATAAAAGATTTTCTGGGGTGCGGTCTGTTGGGGTTGGGATTTCTGTACGTTCAAGTAGGCTCGAGCCGTCCCAAAAAGCGCTCGAGAGCTTAGTGCCACCAATATCAAGAGCAAGAATCATTTAGTTAAATCAACCCATAAAGAACGCAGCCTTTCACGCAATTCCTCGAGTGAATCGCCTTGTGTCCAATAATCAGGATAGGACTCAAAATATCCAAGCCAATTGGTTTTGTTAAACCAATAAACGATTCGAGTAGATGCTTGCATGATGACAGTTTAGCAAATTTAGGACGTACCAAACAAATTATCTTTAGCATCAAAAAACTCGAGCAGAGGTGTGCGTTTTAAGTTGATTTCTTGGGCAATTTGGCGTTGCAAAAATCCCTTGGCGTGGTTTAGGGCAGCTACGGCGGGTTGGGCATCACCAATGCAGGAAATAAAGACTTTGGCTTGGATCAAATCTGCACTTATTCGTACCCGTTCGATGGATACAAACATCGGCAAGCGTGGGTCTGAAAGCTCTAAAATGGCATTTGATAAAACTCGAGCCACCGCCGATTCAACTTGGGCAACACGGTTACTCATGCTAAGCGCCTGATGACGCTAGCCACAGATTCGGCAAGTTCAGTAATTTCGCTGTCCGATTGCCCTTCGACCATCACACGTAACAAGTTTTCTGTGCCACTTGGACGAAGGTTTATTCTGCCGCGCCCCTCGAGTTTGGCTGTCGCAACTTGCAACGCCGCTTGGACTTCTTGGTGATGAGCTATTGATTTGTCGGTCACGCGGACATTGACCAGTATTTGTGGGTAGAGTGGCATTTCTTCGCGCCACTGTGCCAAGGTTTTGCCACTCGAGCGCACCGCTTTTAAGGTCAGCAATGCCGAGAGCATCCCATCACCAGTTGGGGCAGCATCTAAAAAAAGCGTATGTCCGCTCTGTTCGCCGCCCAAGGTTAAGCCTTTCTCGAGCAAGCGCTCATGGACATACCTATCCCCCACACCTGTTCGCTCGAGATGAATGCCTTGTTCACGCAATTTGACTTCTAAACCCATATTGCTCATTAAAGTGGCAACCACTGTGCGTTCGCCCCTCGTCACACCGTTAATATACAAAACATGATCGCCGTCTATCAAAGTGCCTGTGTTGTCCACCATTAAGCACCTGTCGCCGTCACCATCAAAGGCAATGCCAAGGTCAAAGTTCATGTCGGTCACAACTTTTTGCAGGGTTTGCGGATGGGTAGAGCCGCACCCCATATTGATGTTGCGCCCGTCTGGATTGGTGTACAGCGCAAAAACATCTGCCCCAGCCCGTTGAAAAATTTTGGGTGCAAGTCGGTGGGTTGCGCCGTTGGCGCAGTCCAAAGCAATTTTTAAGCCAGATAAATTCGGGGCGTGTTCCATCAAAAAACTCGAGTACAAGCGCTCTGCTTCGCGGTAATCGGTGACTGCCCCCAAGTTTGCACCAGTCACGGCTGGTAAATCGCGCTCCAAGTTGCTTTCGATTTCTTGTTCTAGCGCATCGGTTAATTTTTCACCACTTGCGCCAAAGAATTTAATGCCGTTGTCTTGGTACGGATTATGCGAAGCACTAATCACCACCCCAGCCGTTGCCCCAAGTTGCCGCGCCAGATACGAGACCCCGGGGGTCGGCATTACCCCGAGGTGAATCACATTCACCCCTTGGGCGGTTAGTCCCGCCGCCAGTGCCGCCTCGAGCATATCGCCAGACTGCCGTGTGTCCTTGCCAATCACCACACTGGGTTTACGTGACTGCCCCTTAAAGACCTCGGCGGCGGCTCTGCCAAGTGCCAAAGTCCAAGCTGCGGTTAAAGGTGCTTCGCCTGCCACTGCCCGAACGCCATCTGTTCCAAAGTATTTGCGACTCATTTTGGTATTCTAAACCCCGAGATGAACGAAAATGAAATCTAAACCATGCTCAATCTGGCATTTTTAGAAAATCACCCTCGGCTCGAGGTGATACAGAACTTGGTTTAAGCACGGCTGAACTGGCAGTCATGCGTGGGATTTATCTTCGCCAACAGCATTTGCGTGGCAAAAAGTGAAAACTCTAAATCCTGCGTTATACTGAATCCATGCGAGCAATCCTGAGCTTATTGGCATTGGTTTTTACACTCTCGAGTTGCTGGAGTATTCCAGTGGATGTCAGCTTTGCAACCGACCCACGAATTTTGCGTGGCACATGGACGGGTACACTCGAGAAACCCTGTGATGAAGCCAAAATTACGGCACGGGCTTTTAATCCAAGTGGAACACAAGTCATGGTTATTCGAGATGAAAAACTCGAGATTTTTGATGCGGTGAGCGGTACAAAACTTGGCGGTTTTAATGTTCCACCAACCAAATCACCTGTGGTTTGGTCAAATGATGGTTTGAACTTGATTTACTTGCGAATTACCAATGCTGGCTTAGAACGGGTTGTGGCAAACCCTTTAACTGGTGCAGATGTCAGTGTTATTGCCCTAACAAGCGACTTTATTGGCGTAAGTTACGCCTTTAATGCAGATTTAACCCGAATGACGGTTTTTGCCACTTCGGGAATCAGTGGAATCTCGAGAATTGACTTGTACAACTTAGAAACCAGTGCTTTAATCAAATCAAAAAATGTCACCAAAATCAAAGAAGATTCGATTCAACTCAGTCCAGATGGTACAAAAATTTTGTATGGGATTATCACCACAACACAATTTGAAATCTGGCAACATGATTTTGTGACTGACCAAACCAAAAAAGTTTTTGAACGCCTTGGCATAACCCCAATTTCATTTGAATTTAATGGCAATAATCAACTCAACCTAAGTTTTAGCCTGACCACCAATACCAATCGCGTAGTACGCCGCATCAATTTAACCGATTTAAGCACCAGAGATTCTTTACTGCCTGGGGCTTTAAGCAATTTGGTTATTTCTAAGGATGGGATTCGAGCGGCTTATTTATTGGGTACAAGTTTAGTGATTAAAAATTTGGACACCGATACAACTGTGGCAACCACTACCTTAAATTCAAATTCACAAAATATTTCAGTTCAAATTGGTGTCTATACCAGTAACTTTGACGGAACAAAATGGATGGTCAGAGGTTCTAAATTAGGGTGTTACTTACGGATTTTTGAAACTGCCCAACAAACCTTAACCCTTGAAACCTCAATTGGCATCGAAGATTCTAAAATAGTGACCATGAAATTTGTACCAACTTATCAAAGTGCAAATAGTTACAGCATTACAGGAACATTAAAACTTGGTTTAGAAGCCGAACGCGATTTTAATGGAACAGTCAGGTTGCCAGAGTATTGTAATACCTTTAGTGGCAACTGCGAAAAACTTATTAAACAAACCTCTGCCACAATTCCAAATCCCAGTTTTCTCGAGCGGATTCATTATGTGAATTTGCAATACACAACACAACCAAATTTTGAGTATAACATCACCGAAGTTGGCTACCGAAGAGATAATAAAAAAGTCCAATTGTACATGGGCAAAGGTTTTAATGAACAACTTGCTCTTCGCCTCGAGCCAAGCCCTTAAGCCTTATACTACAGGCATGATTCACACCATCACCTTAAACCCGACCTTAGATTTAACCTACATGGTGGATAAGTTCCACGAAGAAGACACGATGCGGGCGCACACCGTTTACCGTGCGCCGGGTGGTAAGGGCATTAACGTTTCACGTATGGCAACCCGCATTGGGCATCCATCCGTTGCCCTTGGTTTTATTGCGGGGGGGACTGGACTCGAGGTGGCGCGGTTACTCGAGGGCGAAGGGGTCAATACTTGGTTCACCCCACTCGAAACAGGTGAAACCCGCACCAACCCAATTATTCAAGCGAGCGACGGGCAACACATCCGGGTGTCTGGTTTAGGACCCATTGCTGACCCTCGAGCAGTGCAGAGTCTAAGAGAAAGTGTCTTTGATTTACGCGACCCAGATTGGTTACTGGTCAGTGGCTCGAGACTTAAAGGTGTGCCAGACAATTTTTACACTTCTATTATTGCCCAAGCCAACAATATGGGCGTAAAAACCGTGGTGGATGCCGACGGCGCAGAACTCGAGTCTGGGATTAACGCTGGCGCAAAGATGATTAAGCCGAACCGCCATGAACTTGAGCGCTTACTAAAACGTGAATTACCCACGGTTCAAGATGTCTTAAACGGTACTCGAGAAGTGCTGAAGATGGGTGTGGATGTGGTGGCGGCTTCGATGGGCGGTGATGGTGCATTATTGGTGACGAAAGAATACGCTTTTCATGCCAAACCACCCGAAGTTAAAACAGGCAGTGCCGTTGGTGCTGGCGACAGTTTTCTGGCTGGACTCCTTGCCAAACTCGCCGAAGGACTCGAGCCACAAGCTGCCCTGCGCTTTGCTATTGCTTGCGGTAGTGCCACCGCTAGTATTCCCGGAAGTCAACTTGGCAATTTAGAACTGATTCAAAGTTTAGAGCCAAAAGTCATAGTGACTCCAGTATGAGCTTACCGCTTTATTCACCCGCTCGAGTTGCTGTACTGCTCGAGAAATATGGACTTCGCGCCACCAAAAGCCTAGGGCAGAATTTTTTAATAGATGGCAATGCGCTGCGTTATATGGTCGAAGTTAGCGGTACAAATTCCAGCAGCCATGTGCTTGAAGTTGGACCTGGACTTGGGGTTCTAACCCACGGACTGGCAGAAACTGGCGCGAGCGTTACGGCGCTGGAAAAAGATACCCGCCTCGAAGCAGCCTTACTCGAGACCCTAGCCGATGTTCCCAATGCCAAAGTGATATTTACCGATGCCCTCGAGTGGGATTATAGCCAACTGCCCGATAACTCAATTCTTTGCGCTAACTTACCGTATTACATTTCCACGGCTTTAATCACCAAATTTCTCGAGTCCAAAAAATTCTCCAAACTCACTTTTTTAGTGCAACGCGAGGTTGCCGAACGGCTCGAGTCTGCCCCCGGCGAAGATGGATACGGTTTTCTAAGTGCTGTGGTCAGTCTGTACGGTTCTGCCAAACGCCTTCGGGATGTCAGTAAAAACAGTTTCTACCCAGTCCCAGATGTGACCTCGAGCATTGCTCAGATTACAATTCGTGAAGGCGCAGAACCACCCAAAGGGATGATTAAAATACTCGAAGCTGCGCTGCATCACCGCCGAAAAACCATCCGCAATAATTTACGGCTTGCCAAATACAGCGACGAAAAAATAGACGCAGCCCTTCTATACGCCAAACTCGAGCCTAGAACTCGCGGCGAGGACATTCCACTCGAGCAACTGGCACTGGTTGCCGAGGTTTTAGAAGCAGGGTTAAAAGGCGAAGGGCAAAAGTAAAACCCCTTCGCCTTTTGCCCTTCGCCTTTCGCCTTCACCTTGCAAAGCCCCAGAAACGCGGAGTTTGGTCAGTCACAAGTTCGCCATCCGGGTATTCAACAAAATGAGTCTCCTGAAAGCCAGCTTTTTTTAGGGCTGTCTCGAGTTCTTGCTTGCTGTATCCCCGTTCAAGATGGACTTCATGGAATTCTTCTAACAATGCGCCCTGATTATCCATGATCCAAATATGTGCCGTAACTTCGCCTAAGTTCTCGCCCTTGGCTTGGTGCGTCCAGTGGTAGTGGGCTGAACCCGTCTCGAGTTGAACCTCACCGATAAATTCATCATCTTCCCAGAGGTTAGTCACACCAAGCGGGGTGTTGCAGTCAAAGACAAACACACCATTTGGGGCTAGGTGCGCTTTGACTCGAGCTAGGGTAAGTTCGAGGTCTGGCAGTGTGAGCAGATTATTCAGGCTATCAAAAACACAAGTGATAAGTTCAAAACGCTCTGGGATATTCAACTCAAGAAAACTTTGTTGATAAAGTTTCATACTTGGCAATTTATCTCGAGCCAGAGCCAACATTGCCGAACTAAAATCCGCCCCAGAAACCTCAAAACCACGCTCAAAGTATGGCTTGGCACTGTTGCCTGTTCCACACGCTAAATCCAGCAAAGTCAAACCCGAATCTGCCTCGAGCCAACCAAGCTCTGAAAGTGTTGCAAGTGCAAAATCTGCCCAATCCTCGTATTCGACATCGGCAAAAATTGCGTCATAGACACGGGCTAAACTCGAGAAAGGGGCTTTTTCTTGGTTCACGTAGTTATCGTACCGTATTTGTCCAGAGTCTCGAGCCGTCAGAATCAAAAATCCGTACTCGAGCCGTGGGAATACCGTCTGGTAAAGTAAATTCTACTTTTGTACCATATTGAGTTTCTAAAACTTCGCCGTTGGGTGCAACCAATTCCGAGGTGTAGGAATAATGATGTAAAGCGCGAATCTCGAGTTTTACGGTATTTGCATTCATCTCGAGCGATTCAAGCATCATGCCTGTGCTGCTGTAAAAATTCCCAGCTTCGAGTGCTGCAAGGATTAAATCCTGCTCGAGTTTATCGCACTGCACCACAACAAAAGCCTGTCCGGGTAGGCTTTTATACCCCCAGAATTCGTCGGCAAAATCATGGCTATCATCTGAAGCTATCCCGTGCCAATTTTGCCCAACCCCAAGTAACCCGTTCCAAAAGTCATCGGTGCTTGGTTTTCCACCTGCCCCAAGGTTATTGCAGTTGGTACTGGCATTCCAAATTTCAAATAAATTACAGTTTTTTAAGCCCAGTAAATGCTTAGGCTCGAGCGCCCAGTAAAAATTAGGATGATTAACAATTGGCACGCCACCAAGAGCGCGAATGCTGTCAATACTGCCTTGCAAAAGCGCCTCGATACTCGAGTACACAGGTAATTCTGGCATGACCGAAATTCCAAGTCCATTCAAATGCACCGGCAACCCTTCGGCAACAGTCGTAATTTCCACGCCCGGAATGACCAAAAAACTCGAGTCGGCAATACCTGAGCCAATCAACCAAGCTGCATCAAACGGATGATTATGGTCGGTCATGCACAAAAAATCGTAGCCATGTGCCTTATACCAAGCACAAACCACAGGCGGGGCAGAATCCCCATCGGAAACAAACGAATGAGTATGTGTATTACCTTTGAACCACGGCATTTTTCTCCTTACAACCCTAACCACGCATCGGTGTTGACCTCGAGACCAACGATTTGCCCTCGAGTAAAAATCTGGGTGTTGGGAACTCGAGCAATCCAGAGTTGGTTAGCTACATTGACCAGCACTTGTTGGGTTGCGCCTAAGTATGTGACCAGTTCGACTGTGCCACTAAATTGTGTTTTGTGTTCGCTTAACGTTACATTTTCGGGGCGAACACCTATTTTGCTTGTGCTGCTTGGAATATATTCTAAGTGCAGGGTTTGGTCAAGTAACTTAAATTGCCCATTGCCAAAGTTTTGCACCTCGAGCAGATTCATTTCGCCCACAAAGGCAGCCACAAAAGGCGTGGCGGGTTTCATGTACAAATCCCTTGGTGCGCCGAGTTGTTCAATTTTACCATTGTTCATGACCACAACACGGTCTGCCATGCTCATGGCTTCTTCTTGGTCGTGCGTCACCAGCAAAGTTGTAATCCCTAGCTCGAGTTGTAAGCGTTTAAGTTCAGTTCTAAGTTCAATCCGAATTTTGGCATCAAGTGCCGAGAGTGGTTCGTCCAACAGCAATAAACGTGGTTCTCGAGCCAATGCCCGAGCCAATGCCACCCTTTGGCGTTGCCCACCTGATAAGGACTGTACCGCCCGTTTATCAAAGCCAATTAGACCCACAGTTTTAAGAAGCTCTTGGACTCGAGCCTCGAGTTTATCCTTAGACCATTTGGCGACTCGTAAACCAAAGCCAATGTTACCAGCGACGCTTAAATTGGGGAAAAGTGCATAGTTCTGAAAAACCATCCCGACTTGCCTAGCCTCGGCGGGAATGGTCGTAACATCGGTATCGCCAATAAAGACCTTTCCCGCATCTGGAATTTCAAACCCAGCCACGCAGCGCAGGGTCGTGGTTTTCCCACACCCCGAAGGTCCTAAAAGCGCCAGTAACTCGCCCGGCTTGACCTCGAGACTAATTTCATCCACAGCCGCCTTACCTTGGAATCTGCGGGAAACCTTCTCGAGCCGAATTGGAACACTATTGGTCATAAAAACCTCTGATTTGCCTCATACTGTCACCAGCGCACTCGAGTCTTTTTTCTGAGCCAGTGCAAACGCACCTAAGCCCCATGCCACAGCAAAGGCAATAAAACTAATGGCGGCGCTGCGGTGTCCGTCTTGGGAGTTGGTTAAGTATTGGTAATACGGTAAGGTTTCCCATGCACTGCCAACAATTAACTGCGCCAAACTAAATTCTCCAAAAGCCGCCGAGAGTGCCAGTACCCCGCCAGACAGCACCCCGGGCAGTACAGTGGGCAGGATTACCCAGAGCAGAATTTGCAAGTCGTTCGCACCAAGGCTACGGGCAGCTTCGGACAATTCACGGACATTGGCGGCTTCAAAGGCATTGGCGACGGCTCGGTAGGCAAAAGGCATCACGCCAACCGTCACGGCGGGAATCAGTAACCACGGTGTTCCAGAAATTGCAAGCGGTGGATTAGAAAAGATTCGGATTAAGCCAACCGCAAGAATCACGCCGGGGAAAACAAAAATCCAAAGGCTCAGAAACTCGAGGGCAGCCGCTAATTTTGGCACA
>JBEGTV010000037.1:0-10956 GCA_041179225.1 Deinococcota bacterium
TGAGTTCGGCAACAACATCTCCAGAAGTAATGTTTTTACGATGCTTTTTAGCTTCCATAACAGCACTTTGCAGTTTGCTGTGAGAAATCGGGTCAAGCAATCCGAGAAAAGTTGTATTTGAATACCATTGAAGCCCATATTGATTTATTAGGGCGGTTTCCCAGTTATTTCTGAGTACAATTTCAAATTGTTGCAGTATAGGATAGGTCGCCTCGGCAAGTTTTAAGTTCTTATTGTACTCGAGTAAGGTTGCTTTGTCATTTTGTTGCTGAAAATGAGTTAGACGAGGCTTTGATAACCCGTTGATAACTTGGCTTAAATTGATTTTCCTTCGCATATTGACAACCTTATCTTTTTTTTGTACTATTCTATTCGATACCCCGAGATCAGCCTATGGCGCTTCGTGCGTTACGCCCTCGGGGTTCCGTTTTTTGTTCCGCGTATCTGTAATCCACTGGTGTTCATTAAGGTACTCAGTAATCGTTCCCTAGACCGCTCGAGGTGCGCTTTAATCGCTTCTTCTGCGGCTGTACTATCGCGTTTTTGTATCGTCTCAAGAATGTGTTTGTGGTCGAGTACGGCTTTTTGCTGTCCGCCTTGGGCTTGGGCTTCGTACCAGCGTGTGCGGCTTAGGCGCGTCAGGACATCTTCAAGCGCCCGTACATAAAATCCGTTACCGCTTAATCGTGCTAACTCGAGGTGGAAGTCAGTGGCGTTTCGCATGAAGGTCTCAAGGTTTTTGCTTGGCTTCTCGAGGGTTTTGAGTAAGTGTTTGATTTGAGCATCTGTTGCCCGTTCACAGCTTAATTTAGCAGCCGCAATCTCGAGGGTGGCACGGAACTCGAGGGCTTGACTGATTTCAGCAAAGTCTATTGGAGCAACAATGTAGCCGCGTCCGTCGCGTTGGACTAAGCCTTCATTCTCGAGTTTGGCGAGGGCGCTGCGGACAGTGGTACGGCTGGTGTCCAAGAAAGTCTCGAGTCCGCGTTCGGTCAGTGCGTGTCCGGGCGCTAATTCTAGGCGCAGGATGGCATTGCGAAGTTTTTCGTAGGCGAGGCTAGCGGACATTGTTGTGGTTCTCCTTGGCGTACCTATTGGTATACCATTTGGTGTGCCAATTTGCAAGGCTTCACAGTCCTCATTTGGCTTGGTTACAATAAGCTAATGTTCGAGAACCGCCGCGCTCGTTTTGAATTTGAATTGCTGGATCGCTTTGAGGCTGGGGTCGAATTGCGAGGCACAGAAATTAAGTCCATGCGTGGTGGTGGCGTGGATTTTAGGGATTCGTATGCACGGTTTGAGGGTAATCAGTTGTACTTAGAAAATTTGTATATTCCGCCGTATGGCAAGGCTTCGTATAATAATCATGAGGCTCGGCGTAAACGTAAGTTGTTGCTGCACCGTAAGGAACTCACTGATTTGTTTGCTTCGGTCACACGTAAGGGTTTAACAATAGTGCCAGTCCGACTGTATTTTGTGCGGGGGCGAATTAAACTCGAGATTGCCTTAGCTCGGGGTAAGAAACTGCATGATAAGCGCGAAGCTGAGAAAACCAAGTCTGCTAAGCGTGAAATGGAGATGTACCGATGAAGCGCACGTGGCAAGTACCGATGAGCGGCATCCATCTCAAGGCTCGAGGGCTGCTTATACTTGCGTTGCTGTTTGGGGTGGCGTGGCTTGGGCTTGGGCAGTCGGTACAGTCTCGGGATTTAACCGTCATGGGAAGTAATCAAAAAGCCTTTCTGTACGACGGTGTGGCTTTTGCTGGGTTGGAATTTGCGGCTGCCTTGGGACTCGAGTCTAGCCAGACCAACGAAGCTGTTTTGCTAAAACAAGGTGGTAAGGTGTTGCGTTTAGCCCTTGCCGATAATGCCTATGATGCGGCGACCAAATGGAATAATGGTTTGGAAGTCAATGGGATTCGTACCAAGTCGGCTGCGGCTGGCATTGGCGCGAATGGTAAAATTCTAATCCCTATTCGTAGTGTAGCTGAGGCGGCTGGTGCAAATTTTGATGATTCTGGTGGGCGGTACTTGGTCAGTTTACCACAAGCCAATTTGGGGACAGTCTCGAGTGATAAGACCGAAAAATCGGATCGGATTGTTTTAGAAGTGGATCGAGACGTGGGTTTCTCGAGTCGGATTGAAAAGAACGTGCTGATTGTGACCTTGCGTTTTGTGTCTGGTGATGCTGCCCCGTACCAAGTCGGTGGGAAGTTCGTGGATATTTTTGATGTGAAACAAAATGCCAATAAACTCGAGGTGAGGGTCAATCTCAAACCAGATTTTGGCTATTCGGTGTTTGCCGTGGCAGCTTCTTCTGGTATTCCAGCCCGAGTGATTATTGATGTTGGTCCGCGTTTTGATCGTTTGAATGTGGCATTAGATGCTCGTCCAAGTATTGTGGTGCTTGACCCCGGGCATGGTGGAACAGACGTGGGAATAGTGGCGGGTAATCTGCGCGAAAAAGACATCACTTTAAGTATGGCACGACGAATCGCAGCTATTTTAGCGCCGCGTGGTATTAAAATTAAGTACACGCGGGATGCTGATAAAAATGTTGCGCTTTTGGATCGTCAGGCATTGTCGGTCAAAGCCGATGTGTTGATTAGTTTGCATCTCTCGAACATGCCGAACACCAGTGCCAGTGGTGCAGAAATTTTTTACTTATCGCCAGACGCACCCGCCGAAGGAATTTTAGAGGCGGGTCGTGATGCTTTAGAAAATCCGAAGTCCGAACGAGACCGTAAGTTACTGGCGCGGTTTTTATCGCCCAGAGCCGCTTCGCAGCGTCTTGCCGATATTATCAGTGCCAGAATTCTCAGTGTGCCGAATGGCGCGGCTCGAGTTTCTGGATTAACCAGTCACACCGCCTTGGAACGCGCTCCGAAAGCGGCTGTGGTCTTAGAGCTTGGGTATTTGTCCAGTCAAACAGACCGCGATTTACTGCAAAACCTCGAAGAGAACGTGGCTCGAGCCGAAGCTGTGGCTTACGCGGTTCTCGAGTACCTCGGTAAGCCAGTTCCAGTCAAAAAACCAGATTCAACGGGGAATCCACCACGATGAGATGGGTGAAACTCTTTTTTCGTTGGTTGTTCTCACCGTGGAACATCATTCTGGCTTTGGTATTGGTTGGCGTTTTAGCTGTGCGGTACTTCCAAACCCGTCCGACTCCTCTGGCGATTGACCCTAGACTTTTACAACCCGAGGATCGTTCGCGGTCTCGTTTGCAACTTAAACTTTATTTTGTCACACCTGACGGAAAATCCTTTGCGGTTGAAGAACGCGATGCTGGTCTTGAACTCGATGACCTCGAGACCAGAGCAGGGGTTGCCATGCGAAACTTTATTGCTGGACCCAAAGTAGATGGCGCAGTGGCTTTGGTGAGTCAATTGCCAATGCCCGTGGTTTTTGCCCATAAGGACACGATTTTTATTGACCTTCAAGCTGCATGGCAAAAAATCGCACTTGGCACACAAGGCGAACTGCTTTTAATTTGTGGGATTACCAACACCATGCTTAATTTAGAAGGTGTCCAGAACGTCAAATTCTTACTAGCTGGCAAACCCATTGAAACGATTGCTGGGCATATTCCAACGACTAAATCATTCACCGCTAAGGAATGTAGTCCGTGACCATTCGGGTGCGTGGGATTACCATTCAGGGCTTTAAGAGCTTTGGTGAACGGGTTCGGCTCGAGTTTTCACCCAAAGTCAATGCGGTGATTGGACCAAATGGCTCGGGAAAAAGTAATGTCATCGAAGCGATTCGTTGGGCGAGTCATACGGCTCGGACAAGGGAACTGCGGGTTAAAGAAAGTACCGAACTGATTTTTCATGGCTCGAGTGGTAAACAAGCCCTTAATTTAGCCGAGGTGCAACTTGAACTCGAGCAACCAACGGGGGCGTTAAGTATTGCGCGGCGCTTGTACCGCGATGGGGATTCAGACCTTGAATTGGCTGGTAAAAATGTTCGGGTGCGAGATTTACACGATGCGCTTCGAGGCTCTGGACTTGGACCCGGCGGAATTGCGGTGGTTGGACAAGGCGAAATCGGAGCGGTGATTAGTGCCAACCCGACGACCATGCTTGGCTATCTCGAGGAAGCGGCTGGGTTATCACGGGCAACCCACCGCCGAGCGCAGAGTTTAGAGCGTTTAGAACAAGCGCGGATTCATTTGTCTCGAGCCGAGGATTTAACCCATGAAGTCAAATCGCGGGTGGCGAAGTTGGAACTTGAAGCGGTAGCGGCTGGGGAGTATACGCTCCTTAGTGCAGAGATGAGCGAGTTAGAAGCTGCTATTCGGCGTTCTCGCGTGCGGGTTCTACGCGATGAAATTAGTAAATTAAAACTTGAATTGCTTGAAACCGAAGTCAGAGCCGACAACGCCTCGAAAAGCGTGATTGGTTTAAGCAGTAACCTTGAGCAGTTGCGCTTAGACCGCGAGAATAAACAGGTTGCATTTGCTGAACTGACCGCAGAGTTTGAGCGTTTACGCGGCGAGGCGAAACTGGCTCGGGAACGCGCTGCCAATGCCGATGCCAATGCCAAGAGCCTCGAGTCGGAGCGCTTGCGGCTCGAGTCCGAGTTACAAGTGCTGGCGGTGCAAGCTGTGCCGCTTGAACCAGAAGTACCAACTGATGACCTGAATGCTTTAGAAGCAGCGTTTATGGCAGCCAAAGCTGCACTGCGCCTAGCTTCGCAAGCCGAGTTAGATGCCAAAATAGAACTTTCCAAAATGCGTTCTGAACGCGATAAGTTAGAGCGCGAAGTGCGGGTGCAACGCGAAATGAGCGCCCGTGCCGATGCAGAACGCGATACGCTGGCACAAGAACTAGCCTCTGCCAAATTGGAACTTGAACCTGCCCAACTCGAAGCTGCCCGCAGCGCATTGGCACTCGAGGAAACCAAAACCGAGTTTGACACCGCCCAAAAGGGCTTAGATAAGTTTGAACGTGAATCCATGAGCATCACCACCCAATTGAGTGCGGGTAACTCGAGACAAGTGGAATTAAGAGCCGCCCGTGCGCCTTTGCAAAAAGAATTTGCGCGTTTAGAGGCGGCGAAAAACTCGCATTCGTATTTGTCCGAAGGTTCACGCCGCGCTTTAGCCAGTGGGGTCAGGGGTATGATTGGTCCGGTTTCGGATTTGGTTCGCGTACCACAGCATCTCGAGACAGCCGTGGGTGCTGCCCTTGGGCGACGCATCGAAAATATTGTGGTGGAAAATGGTGAAGTTGCTAAAAAAGTGATTGAGTCCCTGAAAAAATCGGGTGGACGAGCCACTTTTTTACCACTGGATATTCTCAGAACCCGTCCGCGTCGCCATTTACCGATTACCAATGAAACTGGTGTGGTTGGTTTTGCTGCCGAACTGGTCGAATCCGAGTACAGCGTGGTACTCGAGAGCTTATTTGGCGAAACCCTGATTGTCGAAAATCTTGATGTTGGACTACGACTTGCCAGAGCTTACCGTGACCGTCCGCGCTTAGTAACCCGCGAAGGCGAATTACTCGAGGCTGGCGGGGCGGTGACTGGTGGACGAGGACGCGATACAACTGGCGAAACCTTTGCCGAACTGCGCCGACTTGAAGAAACCAAAACTGAACTCGAGACCCTAGAAAAAGAACTTTTGAAACTCGAGAGAACCTTGGATGCAAACCGCGAAATCGCCACGCAAGCCAGACTTGCCACCACCCAAATGGATGCTCGTGTTAGCCAACTGCGCCGTGAAACCGATGCGGCGCGGCAATTGGCAGTGCAAATGGAGACTAAACGCGAGAGTCTAGCCCACCGTGTGGCGCAACTCGAGCAGCGCCTTAGTAAACTCGCACCATTGCCAACCATTCAAACTGATTTTGAAACAGCAGTTCCAAGTCTTAGTCCTCAAGAACAAATTGTGCAAACCGCCACTGCCAACATCGAAACGGCAAGGGGCATTGAACGCATTTCGGAAAACACTTGGCGTGAAGCGCAGAACCGAGCGGCGCTGTATCTCGAAAAACAACGGGCATACCAAACCGCACTCTTACGCAGCCAAGAAAATCAGGCTCGAGGCAACCGAATCCGTGAACGACTCGAAGGTATTCATTTACAAGAACTCGAACTTGGTGCAAAATTAGAACAAACCAACCCAGAAATCGTGGCGCTCGAACAACAAGCCGAAACACTGGGCATTGTCCAAGCCAAAGATCAACTCGAATTGTTAGAAAAACAACGCCTTTTCTTGGAAACTGAACTGAGCAAAGCCACTCGCAGCGTCTCGCAAGAACGAGAAAATATTGAAACAGCGCGTTTAGCGATTGCTCGGCGTGAAACCAATCTTGAGACTCTCGAAACAGAATTGCTCGAGGGTAGCCCAGAATTTGTAACGCAGGTCTCCTCTACCCGAATCCAATTTTTAGAAACACTTCTACAAGTCCCAGACCCCGAAGGTACACCGCGTCTTTGGACAACTCGGGTGGGTCATATTCGCCATCGTTTAGAAGAAATCGGCGCGGTGAATATGTTGGCAGCCGAGGAATTCACCCGCGAACAAACCCGTTTGTACGAACTCGAGACGGGCGTAGCAGATTCACTAGCAGCCGTCCAAGAACTCGAAGTTGCACTAGATGAACTCGAGCGCGATGTGACAGCAAGGTTAAAAGAAAGTATTGCTCGGGTGGCAACAGCTTTTCGTGAGTACAGTGTTGAACTTTTAGGTGGCGAAGGCGAACTTGAAACGATTCGTGATGAAACTGGCGCACTCGAAGGTCTAGCATTGCGGGTTACACCCAAAGGTAAACGCACAAGGGCGCTGCATCTGCTCAGCACGGGCGAACGCACAATGGCGGCTTTAGGGTTTTTGTTTGCGCTTTCTCGAGCGCCGACAAACCATGCTGGCTTGCCTTTTGCGGCTCTTGACGAAGTAGATGCTCCACTGGACGAAGCCAACATTCGTCGTTTTACGCATTTTTTACGACTCCTTGCCGACCAAGGTACACAATTTATTTTGGTGACGCATCAGAAAGCCACAATGGAAATAGCTGATGCACTTTGGGGAGTGACCACCGATACAGGCGGAATCTCGAGGGTCTACAGTATTAAAAATGAAAGTCAAGCCAATGCTGCCGATTAGAATTTTGGTGTTGTTCAGTATTTGCCTACTGATTGGGAGTGCAAAAACGTTTTCTAAAAGATACGCTTACGCGGTTCAACCAAAAATCGTATCACCAAAACCAGAATTTTTAATCATTGCAAAAAAACAAAAAAAACCTAAATTACGATCAAAACCAAAAGCTAAAAATGTGTACGGAATCCAAAAAGGCATCCCTATTCTGATGCTGCATCGTTTCTCGAGCAGCAATAGTGTGTACAGCCTTAAACCGCTTGAGTTTAAGAAAATATTAATGACTTTGAGCAGCAAAAAATACTGTTTGATTGATCTGCTCGAGTACACCAATGCCACTTTTACAAAGCGCTGCGCGGGCAAGAAGCCTTTTGCCATTTCTTTTGATGATGGTCATGCCAGTCAATTTCGGTTCTTAAAAAATGGCAAGATAGACCCAACTTCTGGCTTGGGGGTGCTAAAATCAGTGTTTCCCAATGCCAAAGCCACTTTTTTCTTGAATGTTCGTAATGGCGGTGCGCCTTTTGGGGTGCAAAGCAAAGCCAAAATTATTTGGTTACGACAAAACGGATTTACGATTGGTAGCCATACTGTCAGTCATCCAAATATGTCGAAACTGAGCAGTCAAGCGGTGATCCGAGAACTCAATGGAGTTTGCCAATACTTTGGGGTTCACAACATGATTCTGGCGTATCCTTACGGCTTAATGCCACCAAAACCAGTCTCTAGTTACAAAACAAAATGCCGTACCAGTGCCGCTTTTCGGGCTTGGCTCGGCTATTTTGAAGCCCAAGGTCAAACACTGGCTTCTGGGGCGTTACTTGCACCACTGCCAAAAACCCGAGCTTTTGAGCAGCAAAAAATGAGTTACCCACGCCTGAACATTCATAGTTACCCTGATTTTAAGCGCGACATCTTACTCAATACCGCTTGGACTATGATTAAATAACGCCAATGACTAAAACGGCTACGGCGGCGGGTTTTCTAGCATTCTTCTTAATAGGTGCTGTCCAAGCCTTTTATGGACCTGCCCAATTTGCATTCCGTGAACGATTTACCCTAGATGCCAATACCGTCAGTTTTATTGTCTCGGCGCACTTTCTTGGTTCAATGACAGGCATTTTATGCCTTGCCCCACTCGAGAAAATCCTTGGCTGGCGCAAAGTCCTGTTGTTCGGCTCGAGTTTACTGGTCGTGGGTTGTTTAAGTGTGGCATTCGCCCCAATATGGATATTGGCACTGCTAGGCGCAGTGATTATCGGATTGGGATTTGGTTTAATGGACTTAGCCTTTAACACCATTTTCTCCACAGGATTTGGCAATAACAGCACCGCCATGACCAACGTCTTAAATGCCTTATTTGGGGTTGGTGCAATTGTTGGACCTATGCTGGTCAGTGCCTTCCCAAACGATAGCCGAACCCCATTTTTAATCGTTGCGGCTGCCACGCTTGGCTTAGTACCGTTGCTGCTTGGTTTACGCGCCACGAAACTCGAGCAACCCAAAACACAATTTGTTTACTCTGGTTTGTTTGGCTTGTTTGTACTGATGTTCTTTGTTTACGTTGGAGTTGAAGTCAGTGCTGCCAACCTCGAGCCTCGGCACTTAAAAGAAGGTTTAGGCTTTCGTGAAGAATCCGCCGCGCAATGGAACGCCTTGTACTGGGGTGGAATCACCGCCTCGAGAATTCTGATTGTCCCCATTGCCCTGCGTTTCAAACCTGCCACAATTGTGATTGGCAGTTCTGCCATAGCCGTTTTTGGTTTAACCTTAACCCATGTTCCGAGCCTCGCACCATATGCGTACTTAATTGCTGGACTTGGCTTTGGACCAATTTTCCCAACTGGTTTTGTGTGGCTAACCCAAGCCATTCCCTCGAGTGTTGCGGCGGCTAGTTTGGTTGTGGCTGCCGCGAATTTTGGCGCGGTACTGATTCCACCAATTGCCTCGAGTTTGGCAAGCAATCCCAGTCGTATTCCCACAGTAATCACAATTTTGGGATTACTACTTTTAATTATTTCAGTTTTATTGCAACGACGAAGCCAACGAACCTAAACTCTGGCTTTATCCCTTGCCAACACCGCCTTAGTCTCTAATCCAATTCCTTCGAGTGCATCAGCGTATTTGAGCCAGTTATACGGGCTTTTTGGTCGGACAGCAATGCGTTCAGACAGCATCGCTTGGGCAAGATTGTACTTTTTGCCACGCAAAGCCGCTTCGATCAAGGTTTTCAAGACCACATCACGTTGGGCGTGCGAACCACCAAATTCATGAATTCGCCGCCGAATCGGGTACAACAAATCCACCACGGTTTCAAAGTGTCCTTGTTCAAATGCCAAAATTGCTTTGCAAATCGGTAAACCAATTTCTTGGGTCATTACCGCATTATTGGCTGTTGGTTTAGTCTCGAGCCAAGTTTCACGGCTTTGAATCAGGTTTGCAGCCGCTTCAAACCAACCTGCGCCAACCAGTGCCATAACCGCGTGCATGTCATTAAAAGCATAATAGGCGGGTTCAATACGATGCAGCCACTTAGAGGCAAGGCTTATAAATCGTGTTTCTTCTCGGTGTCCCTCGAGCCGCAAACGCCACAGCAACGCACTGGCATCGAGTAATTGCAAGGCAAGCCCCCCATTGTCGGCATTGAACAGCACCGCATCAAAAATCTGTAGCACCCGAGCAATATCCCCAGCCTCGAGCGCAAAAAGTGCGTAATGCCACCAGTTGTGAATAATAAAGTAATTGCCAGAAGTCCAATTATTGGCTTTGGCATCGTAATACTTCATGCCATCTTGGAATCGCCCTGTTTCTTCAAAAGTATGCCCAACAGCATGAAGCGCCCAAACATCTTTGGGGTTGCGCTCCACCGCTTCAAAACCCAGTTCAAACGCCCTATCATGCTGATTCATTTCCTCAAAACCAAAGGCAAGCATCCCCAGCACATTGGCATAATTCTTATCCGATTCTGACCACGCGCCAAGTACCTGTGCGGGACGGTCACGCAGCATTCGGCTGTTGCCCGTAAAAAAATCTATTTGATGCCCAACTGCCAGTGCCAGTAAATCCCGAGGGTAGGCAATACTAACCTCCTCGAGTAAACGTCCAGCTTGCCAAAAATCCCCATTCAGGAGCGCTTGCGCCGATGCCACATGCCCACGTTCTCGAGCAGTAACGTTCTTAGGCATGGCAAAATGAGCAAAGGTTTCTCGAGCCGCTTGTGCGTCAAGCGGCTCAGTACCAAGCACCCCAAGGTACGCCCTAAACGCCCATGCCAAAGCATTCTGTGGGTCTAACTCGAGGGCAGCATTTAACGCCAGAGGCATCGAACCACGAAAATGCAAAAAGCAATCCAGCGCATCCTCGAGATGTGATACAGCTTGGCTCGAGGTAGCACTGGTAGAATTACCAAGTGAATCAGATAAAAACATAGTCTATTTTGCGGGAGATACCACATTCAGGTCAAGGTTCAAGACCACAGTGTTTACTTAACTACTTGGTATTGCCCCACGTAACGCTGTCCAATAGCCAGCTAGTGCATCCCGCCCAGCTTGGGTAATCTTAAAACTGGTGACTGGAACTTTGCCACGAAAAGCCTTAAGTACCTCTAAATACCCGACCTGCTCGAGTTTCGCGGTGTGGCTGCTCAGATTACCCTTATTTAAGCCAGTTGTTGCCTCGAGAAACTTAAATTCGACTTCTTCGGCACTGGCACAGACCGTTAAAATAACCAGCCGAGCCGGTTCGTGAATAATACGATCCAACTCGAGCAGAGTTTGCATTTCAGGATTGAGGGTTTGGGTCATGGTGAGCCTAAGTTCTTGAATTTTTGCTCGAGTCGCTTAAATTTTT
>JBEGTV010000038.1:0-10893 GCA_041179225.1 Deinococcota bacterium
GAAATTGCGGCTGAGTTGCTGCGCCCGACCTGTTTGTACTTGTTCTGGTTTGCCCAAGATGTTGGTCGTGGCTTAACGGCGCTGGTCACTCGAGGTATCAGTATTATGCTGGTTTGCTGGTTGGTTTTTGCGATTAAATTACCATCTGATGTTTGGCATTTCTTAACTATCCTGCTTTGGCTTGGGCTTGCCATGTGCATTAGTTTTGCTTTTCGCTTTATGGTGAATTTAGCTGCCTTCTGGTCGCCAGATGCTCGGGGCATGGCACGATTTGCCTTTATTGTGTTGGGTTTTGCCAGTGGTTTTTTAATGCCGTTACGTCTTTTTCCAGACTGGTTACAACAATTTCTTGCATTCACACCTTTTCCGCACATGATGAATTCAACCATAGAAATTTATATGGGATCGAGTCGCTGGCTCGAATTACTGGCACTCCAAGGTTTTTGGGCAATTGTCCTCGCTCTAGCTGCCCAACTGATTTTGTCTCGAGGAATGAGCAGATTGGTGATTCTAGGAGGTTAAACCATGCTGCTCGAGAATTTAGTTTTGTACCGTTTCTTATTATTGGCTCAGCTTCGTAGTACCTTGCAGTATCGTATATCTTTTATTTTGGATGTGTTGGGTACAAGTCTGGTGACAATTCTCGAGTTCGCGGCGTTTGCCCTTATTTTTTCTCGGTTTCAAGGCTTAGGCGGTTGGAGTTTACTCGAGATTATGTTTTTGTATGGGATGGTTGAATTTGCTTTTGGTTTGACCGACATGGTTTTTGATGGTTTTGATTCACCAACGTTTTCGCAACATATTCGTAAAGGCACATTAGACCAGTTTTTGCTGCGTCCAACCAATTTGATGATTCAGATTTTCGGGTCTTCGATTTCTTTTAGGCGCATCGGACGAGTGATTCTTGGCGCTGGGATTTTTGGCTATGCGTTACTGTACAATCCGCAAATCTGGCGACTCGAGAAAATCTTGTACTTACCATTGGTAATTTTGGGGATGAATTTGTACTTTGGGGCGCTTTTTTTGGTTGGGGCAGCAATCACGATTTTTACGACTGACAGCACCGATGCGATGAACTTATTTACTTATGGTGGTAAGGACATGATGTCGTATCCAATGAATATTTATGCTGATTGGTTACGAATTATGTTTACTTTTTTGTTCCCAGTAGCACTGGTTAATTATTATCCAGCACTTTTTTTTCTGGGTAAACCCGACCCGTTTGGCTTACCCAGTTTCATGCCTTTTCTTGCACCAATTGCGGGGTTTATGATGTTTTTATTGGCGTTGCAGTTTTGGAAATTTGGCTTGAAGCATTATCAGAGCGCAGGGAATTAAGATGATTGTTGTCGAAAATCTGTGTAAGCACTTTGAAATTCGCAACCATCACAAAAGCAGTTTTGGGGTGCTAAAAAACTTTTTTAAGCGCGACTCGAGAATCCTAAAAGCCGTGGATAACATTTCTTTTGGTATTACACGCGGCGAGATGATTGGTTATTTAGGTCCCAATGGCGCAGGGAAAAGCACAACCTTAAAAATGCTATCTGGTTTACTTGTGCCAACTTCTGGGCGGCTCGAGGTGGCTGGTTTTACACCTTGGAAATCGCGTCAGGCATACGTGGCAAAAATCGGTGCGGTTTTTGGGCAACGCAGCAGCTTGTGGTGGGATTTACCTGTTATCGAGAGTCTCGAGTTACTGCAACACATTTATAAAATTCCAGCGCCGCAATTCTCGAGTAACCTAAGCACTTTCAAAAAACTCTTGGGTTTAGATGAATTTATCACCAGTCCAGCACGGTCTTTAAGCCTAGGGCAGAGAATGCGAGCCGACCTATGCGCCGCACTTCTCCACGACCCAGAATTACTTTTTTTGGATGAACCAACCATTGGCTTAGATGTCGTTGCCAAAGAACGCATCCGCGAATTTATTAGGGCAATCAATAAAGAACGCGGCACAACCGTTATTCTTACAACCCATGACTTATCCGATGTGCAAAAACTCTGTTCTCGAGCCATGATTATAGATCACGGGAAATTACTTTTTGATGGTCAACTCGAGGCGTTACAACACAAATTTGGTGGGCAACGACGCTTAATCATAGATTTTGAGGAAACACCCAATCACCTAGAGATTCACGGCGCAAGTGTTGTCTCCCAAGTCGGCTCGAGGGTCACACTAGAAATCAAAAAAGACACTCGAGTACCCGAGGTGATAACCGCCATTTCTAAGGGCTATGCAATTCGGGATTTAAGTGTAGAAGAACCAGACATTGAAAGTACAATTCGGCGAATTTACGAAGGGAATTTACTTTCCTCGAGTTGACTCAAACCCTACCATTTGAATTGGTATTTAAGGGCTAATTGTTCAATGCTGATGCAATTACTCGGGTCAACAACTTCGCTCAGGCTTTCAATGGTTTCAATACTTACTCGAGACCCGCGTCGGGGTCTGTTTCACGCATGGTTTCTTTGATAATAAACCGCAATTCGGCGACTGTTAAATCGGCGACTCTTTGCATAACAAGATTCTAAGGCTTAGCCAAAAAAAAGCAAGTGCCACTGATTATTATGTGCCAAAGACACCTGTTTTTTGTATCATACCTAATGGCTTTTAATCTCGGTCTGAATCGTTTAATCTTCTCAAGTTTTGCAGCCTTACCACCAGAAATGCGTGGTTGTATGGCGCATCAGTGGCTTGCAACTTGGGGTATTGCCCAGAGGATGCGTGACGATTTAGTTCTCGAGAATCTGCCTGCGCTTCCCACTGAAATGACGGCTGAACGCCTAAAAATCTGTGGTCAGTACGCAATGATCCTAAACGATTTGGTGGATGCTCGAGATGCTCAAGCACTGGCTTTTGTGGGTAAGCTCGGGGTGGCACTGGCGGCTTTGATTGCCACCTTAAAACTAGCTCCATTGGATGCTCGAGAAGCCCGAATGGATTGGGATGCACGAATTCGAGTCGCGTTTAGCAGACCACCTTGGGTATTTGTGCGTGGTTAAAATCATGCACGAAGCAAAAGCTGCCGTAAACAGCTTTGATGATGCCGATGCCGCTATTTTGTTGGGAACTTCGGTTGGGGGCGGATTTCGTGGTTAGGATTTTTGGTCATGTATTCTAAATCACACCGTAGCCTTGTCCAGTTCGTACCATGTCCACGAATTTTTAGGAGAAATCATGACCGCACTCGAGTTGCAAGGCTTTTTGAATCAGTTAATCGTTAATAATGTCAAACTCGCAGTGATGCTTTGGGGAGCGCCGGGCATTGGCAAAAGCAGTATTGTGCAGCAAGTGGCAAGGGCGCATGGCTTGGATTTTGTGGATGTGCGGCTTTCGCAACTTGCCCCTACCGATTTGCGTGGGCTGCCAGTGGCAGAAAGTGGTACTGCCAAATGGTTTCCACCAGAGTTTTTGCCCACAAGTGGCTCGGGTATTTTTTTCCTCGATGAGTTGAACATGGCAGCCCCGACCATGCAGGGAATTGCCCAGCAACTGATTTTAGATCGGACTGTGGGTTCTTATGTTCTGCCGGATGGTTGGTTTGTCTGGGCGGCTGGAAACAGGCGCGAAGACCGTGCTAGTGTGTTTGAAATGCCAGCGCCTTTGGCGAATCGCTTTTTACATCTCGAGATGAATGCCGATTTAGAGAGTTTTAAGCGGTATGCTTTAGATAGGAGTTTGAATGAACGAATCATTGCTTTTTTAGCATTCAGACCAAATTTACTTCATGCGCCAGATAATGCCCGTCCTGCTTGGGCTTCTCCGCGCAGTTGGGAAATGGCTTCTAAGCTAATGGCTGCGGGTTTACCGATAGCTCCTGCCGTGGGTGAGGCAACCGAAGCTGAATTCAGGGCGTTTGAGCGGATTTACTCGAGTCTGCCTGAAATAGATGCCATTCTGAACGGCATCACAAACCTCGAGTTTCCTGTTGAACCCAGTGCGCGGTATGCCGTTACGATTGGTTTGGCAGCAAGAGCAAGTGGTGTACCGCAAGTGCTGAATGCTTTTAAGTGGTTAGTGGATAAAGCCGAGGTTGAATGGGTGCATTTTTTTGCTTTGGATGCGCTAACCAAAATCAGGGCGGCTGGGCAATTGGGGGCGCTGGTGGGTTTAATAGAGTCAGCCCCACGTTTGAAAGAATTCTTGAAGGAAATCAATGATTTAACAGGGGCATGATGACTGATTTTGAATTGGCGCAAAATCCGAATACCAGCCCAAAATTACTCGAGAAATTGGCGTGTAGTAAAGATAAATCGGTGCGAATGGCGGTTGCTAAAAATCCGAATGTCCCAGAAGTTTTGTTGCCTCGTTTAATAGCCCTTTACCCAGAGGCGGCACTCGAGAATCCGTTGCTCGAGTGGTTGCGTTTTCTAAATCCTGCGTGGTTTGAGGAATTACCAGACTTTGCGCGTTTTGCTTTGCTGGGAAGTAAATTGTGTCCGTCTGGGTGGCTCGAGACGGCTGAGCGTTTAGGGGTGGAGTCGCAATTGGCAGCTTTGCGGAATCCGCTTTTCAAAACAAAGATTTTGGATGAGTGGTTTGGTCAAGCCGATGCTCGAGTGAATGACGCTTTACTGGGTCATGTGGCAAACACAAATAACGCCGATTTATTGCCTTTACAAGATGTTGAGCGCAACAACGAATTATTTAAGGATGCGCTGGTGGCTGGCTTGCCGATGGACACAGCTATTTTTGCAGTTTTAGCTGCCGATTTTGATTCGGAATTACGGGCGCTTGTGGCACAGCGTTTAGATGTCCCATCTAGCATTCTCGAGTCCTTGGCGCTTGATGAGGAAGAATCGGTGGCTTGTATCGCACAGCAGCGTGGGATTTCGGTGTTTGTTCAAGAAGCCCAGAATTTAGCACTTCGTAAGCCCAAGGATTTGAATAAATTGGCTTTGGGGAAAGCCAAGGCAAGACGCTTAGCAGCCCAGCACAGCACCATCTCGAAGAAGTTATTAAAGCAATTATCAAGCGATGATGACTGGCAAGTGCGGCAATTGGTGGCGGGGCATATCAAAACGCCAGTACCAGTTTTGGCGCGTTTAGCCGTAGATTATGACCGTGATGTGCGTGAAGCTGTGGCAAATAATCCAAGCAGTAGCTCCAGTATTTTAGAGCTTTTGCTGTCCGATTCATACGAAGCTGTGCATTTGGCGGCTCGAGCCAATCCCAATACACCGCAAGCGACTGTGCGTTTACTGAACCGCTTAGAACAAAAAGACCCGACCCTGTTAGAACTCGAGTCATTACCGCTTTGGATGGCGACACTGGCGGCGGCACATCCCAATGCCAGTGCAAATTTACTCGAGACCTTTGCCAAAAACGAAGTTTCAAGTGTTCGGGCAGCCGTGGCAGCCAACCCACGTTCTTCGCAGCGTTTACTCGAGGTTCTGGCACTTGATGCCGATGTGGATGTGGTACTGGCACTGCTCAATCGTGCAAATTTACCAGATGCGGTGCTGGTGCAACTGGCAGAGCATACCGATTCTCGAGTGTTGGAGGGCGTATCTGCCCATTTAGGTTTATCCAAGTCGCTACTCGAGTTGCTGTCTAAAAATTCCAATTGGCAAGTGCGGCGCAATGTCGCAGCCCATCCGCGTTGTCCAACGGTTATTCTTGAGTTTCTGGCACAAGATGCTGACGTGGATGTGCGCGAAGCAGCTGTGCGAAATCCAAATGCCAATGCACTGGTAGCACTGTACGCCCTAGGGGTGGAGTTGCGTTTACCTCAAGCCTTAAAGCAACTAGAAGCACAGGATTTGAATTTAAGTGCCAGTTGGCTCGAGTTTGTGGCACGGCGCGGCAATGACCTCGCTAAGCGTCTGGTGGCTGGTCATATCAACCTTGGTGTTGACATGATGACTTGGTTTTTAACTCAAACCGATTTTAAGATTCGTTTGGCATTGGTTAATAATCCCAGTTTACCTACTTTTTTCCTCGAGAAACTGGCTTTAGATGATGACCGTGACGTGCGTTTAGCCGTAGCTCAGCATCAAAGCACCTCTGAAATCCTGTTGAGGTCATTAGCCACAGATGCTGATTCCTCGGTGCGGGTGGCTGTGGCAGAACGTGGTGTGGCTCATGAATTGCTTTGTTGGGACGAAGACGAAGCCGTCCTAAACTGCCTTGAGGCTAAGCATCTGACCCTGCGCCGTAAACTCGAGACCAGAACACCCTTAGAACCAGTTGAACTCGAGGCTTTACTGAACAGCCAAATTCCTTTTGTAATGCAGTACCTCCCAAACGATGTTTTCTTAGAGAATTTAGAACAGCATTTAACCCATGAAGCATGGCAAGTGCGGCAAAATGCGCTTCGTAACCTTCACTGCACCACACAGCACCTTGAGCAATTACTCTTTGATTCAGACCGAGATGTCCGTGCCGAAATTGCTAAACACCCCCATGTCACCCCTGAAATGCTGACTGTTTTAATGCAGGACACAGATATTTTGGTGCGTCGGACTGCCCTGAGTAACCCGCGTCTCGAGCCAAATCTACGCAGCACTGCCCAGCGTTTAATTCTCGATGAAAGTCTACGTTCCAGTAAACTCAATCGTATTTTTGCTTTATCGTTAAGCACCAGAATCTCGGAACTTTCTAAACGCAAAAATGCCAGTAGCCTCGAGTGGCGCGAACGTTTAGCCGTAGCAAATAACCCAAACACTCCACCGTTTATTCTCGAGCAGTTAAGCCAAGATGCACACCGAACAGTACGTTCTACAGCACAGCAAAAACTCGAGGCGAAAAAAGCCCAGCCTTTGACCTTAAACCCCTTCATGGAGGGGGTCGCCGCAGGCGGGGGGAGTTCGTGACCAATTGCATCTTTTCTGAGGTGTCCCCATGACGGCTGAACAACGTGTTCGTGGCAGCTTGTTACGTTTGCGTGGCAAAAGCCCATTTCTGGCTACACTGGCGCTTTTTGCGACTTTCCGTGCCGATCCATCGCATCCCACGGCGGCGACTGATGGGCGCGAAGTGATTTATAACCCAGAGTTTCTCGAGTCCTTACCGGTTGATCAAGTGGATGGTGTCCTGCTGCATGAATTACTCCACGCGGCGCTGTTGCATGTGACGCGACGGGCGTGGCGTAACCCAAAGGGTTTTAATATCGCCGCTGATATTGTGGTGAATGGCATCCTTGACCAAAGTGGTTTTAGCTTACCCGAAGGCACAATTCACGACCCAGAATTGCAAAAGTACAGTGTTGAAGAAGTTTACGCGATTCTGGCTAAACAAGCCCCGCGTGAACTCGAGAATCCAGATTTACTCGAGCCGAGCGAATCTGGTGGTAAGCCAGCCTCTGGGGTACTGCGTGAAGCCCAAGCCAAGGAACTCGAGCGGCATTGGAAGGAGGCGTTGGCACAGGCGGCTGGTGTGGCGCGTGGACAACAAAAAGGCGATTTACCCTCAGGGTTATTGCGGGCAATTGGGGCGTTAGAAAATGCCCAACTCGATTGGAAAACTTTGCTGTGGCGTTTTTTGACCCGTACTCCAACCGATTTTACCCATTTTGACCGCCGGTTTTTGTATCAGCGTCAGTATCTCGAGGCACTGGATTCTGAATCGGTACGGGTTTTTGCGTGTATTGATACCTCTGGGAGTGTCGAGGACGCGCAAATGCAAGTTTTTATGAATGAACTTCGTGGGATTTCTCGAGCCTACCCGCAAGCTAAAATTCGGGTTTTTTATGCCGATGCTGCCCTTTATGGTGGCTTTGACCTCGAGTCTGAATGGCTTGACCCAATCGGTGGTGGTGGTACAGACTTTCAACCGTTCTTTAAGCATTTGGAAACACTGAACTTGGAAAATAGTGTGGTGGTCTATTTAACCGATGGTTTTGGCGATTTTCCGCCTTTGCTGCCAAGTATTCCAGTTTTGTGGGTGGTCACACCCGGCGGTCTCGAGTCGGAGCAATTTCCATTTGGTGAGGTTGCACGGTTGCTTGACAGTTAGTAACTGAGTAGTTATTATTTCTTCATGGGACGTACTGCCACCATTACCACACAACAGATACTCGAGGCAGCCCGTGCCGTTTTTCTCGAGCAGGGCGCAAATGCAACAGCCGTCGATGTGGCAAAACGGGCTGGAATCTCGAGTGCTAGTATTTTTAAGCACTATGCAACCAAAGAAGATTTGTTTTTCGCTGCGATGTCGCTGCCGCCACGCCAACCCGTTTGGACAGCCGAACTTGCCGCCGCGATTGGTCATGGCGACCCTAAAGCCGATTTACTGCTGATTGCTCGGCGTATAGATGCCTATATTGCCGAAATTTTGCCGGGGATGATGTTGCTGATGTCAGCACGACAACAATCGGGGTTTCCGTTACCCCCACCGGCAGACAACGATTTTGCGGCTTTAACTGCTTATTTAGCCCGTGAAATGGCATTAGGGCGGATCATACGTGGCGACCCGACCATTCCAGCTTTAACCCTGCTGCACACGGCGGCTGGTTTTGCCATGAACAAAGCCACTCAATCGGTCTCTGGTCATTTTAGTGCAAGTCGTTTTCTCGAGGATTTTATTTTGGTCTTTTGGCGCGGTCTTGACCCAAATGTAAAGGAGGCATAATTTTTTTTGGCTTAAATAATAACTAACTGATTGTTTATAAATTCTCGAGCAGCCACAGAGGTTGTTTACAGTCTTTTACACCCCTAGGAGTCCTTATGAAGCACTTAATCGAATTTATTCTTAAAAAAAGCTGGCTGGTGATTATTGGCTTTTTAGTGGTGACACTACTGGTCATGAGCGGCACGCCTCGAGCCAAAATCAGTGATACCACGGGGGTGATTCAACCAGACCATCATCCACTTTTAACAATTTCTGACGAGATTAAAAAAACTTTTGGCTCGGCTGAAAATATCATTGCCGTGCTGGATGGCGATATTTACACCACTGCACGAATCAATGAACTGCGGGTTTTGACCACCAAATTAGAATCGGTTTATGGGGTGGCTAAAGTCACCTCCTTAGCCAATTTTTCTAAACTCGAGGAAGACGACGGCTTTATTAAAAGCACTAAACTATTCAAAAATAATACTCTTACCCGTACAGAACTTGCCTCTGCTCGAGCCTATATTGACCAAGAGCAAACCCGTTTGGTCACCAAAGATGGTCAGAACACAGTCATGATTATCGAAATGAAGTCTGGTGTAGACCAACAAAAATTTGGTACAGAAGTCAGTAACGCCGTCAATGTCGGCTGGACTGGTGAAAAAGCCATGGCGGGTGCGCCCTATGTGATTGCCGAAGTCAACCGCACTTTGGTCAACGATATACAAGTGGTTGGTTTGATTGCCCTTGGACTGATTTTACTGTTTTTATTTCTGAACTTTGCTTCGCTTCACGGGGTCATTCTGCCACTGATTCAAGTGGTGCTGGGCTTGGTCTGGAGCATGGGCTTGTACGGCTGGATTTCTGGGACGTTTGGCGCACTGACCGCGATTGGTATTATTGCGGTGCTGGCAGTTGGCAGTAGTTTTTCGCTCCATTTACTCGGGCGCTTTTACTCTGAACTTTTGCATGGCAAAAACAAAGCCGATGCGCTTCGTACCACATTTTCCGAGACCGCCCAAGGGGTGGTGATTAGCGCGATTGCGATTATTGCCTCGATGATGACTTTGTGGCTATCCGATATTGGTACGCTGCGCGACCTTGGCACACTGATTATTTTTGGGATTATTGGCGCGTTGTCTGGAGCGGTTTTTTTGTTGCCAGCCCTGATAAACGTTTTGCCAGTCCCAAAAGTACGGGTTAAACCTCGGGGTGGCACTCTTACTGGCATCCTTAAAGCCTTGGCAGGATATGTCGTCACATACCGCACACTCGTGATGATGGCAGCAGTTGGTTTAATGATTTTTGGGTTGATTGGGGCAACCCGTATTCAACCCAATACCTCGTACCTGAGCTTTTTTCCTAAGAACTCAGAAACCGTTAAAAACATTGCAAAAGTGGATAAACTCTTTGGTGGTTCAAGCAGCATCTCTGTGCTTATTGAGGGCGATATTCTCGAGCCAAAAATCCTGAACACCATCCAGACCTTCACGACTCGAGCCAAAGAAGAAATTTCAGGAGTCGGCAACACCATCAGCATTTCCGATACCGTCATGACCTTAAATCACCTATTCACGGGACAGCGCCAAATTCCAGCCAGCCGCGAGAAAGTAGCTCAGGAACTTCTGATTTACCAATCCAGCAGCGATACCAGCGCAATTACTCAGCAATTGTCGTTAAATCAGCAACAAACCATCATTCAAATTGGCGTTCCGCTTGAAAATACCAGCAACACCAGAGGCTATTACAATCAAATTAAAGCCCTTTCCGAAGAGGTTTTTAAGGGTGTTGCCATTGTTAAGGTCGGCGGACAAGCCCTGAGCGGTTTGGCACTCGAGGATGCAATGATTCATGACTTTGTTATCAGTTTGTCCTTAGCGATTGTTTTGGTGGTGATTATAGATAGTTTTGTTCGCAGTTTCAAAGCTGCCCTTGTCACCATCTCGAGTTTAATCATGACTGTCATTTTGCAGTACGGCTTATTGGGTTGGCTCGGCATAGACTTGGACATCTCGACAATGCTGCTTGGCGCTCTGGCAATTGGTGTGGGCGACTATGCGATTCATCTGACGGTACGCTTTCTCGAGGAACGCCGCCTCGGTCAGACCCCAGAACAAGCCCTCGAGAACACAATTATCACCAGTGGACGCAGCATCTTGTTTACGGCTCTAACCCTTGGGGCGGGGTTTGCGGCGCTGTCTTTTAGTCAGTTGCAACCCGTTGCCAGCCTTGGACAAATGATGGTTTTTACGGTGCTGGCGGTTGGTCTCTCGAGCCTGACTTTACTGCCCGCCATGTGTTTGCAATTTTTACGTGACCCAGTTAAAAAGCCTGTCCTG
>JBEGTV010000039.1:0-10671 GCA_041179225.1 Deinococcota bacterium
TTGCAGCAAACCCTTGGCGCTGACTTTGGGTTTCTCGAGTGTCCCCAAAGCCGTCCAAGTTAAATCGGTTGGTGCAAAGGCAAAAGTGGTTTTAGCTGTGCCTAGAAGCTCGAGCTTGGGTAAAATCTGCCCAGACCCAGCCGCAACAATGTCTGTACCTGTTAGCTTAAACTGCTCGAGTTGCAATGCTCCATCGGCAAATTTGGCATTGCCTGTTGCCTTAAAGCCAGCCGCTTCAGCCGCAATATCCATGATCCTTAAAGTATTCTTGCTGTACTCTAACTTGGCTTTGGCACTGCCAACCACACCTGCAATCCCCTGTAAATCGGAGACCTCGAGTGTCCCAGTGGCACTTAAATCCGAGATGTTACCCGAGGCAATGAGCGTGGCAGCATCCCAAGAGGCATTGGCTTTGAGGTCATCACCACGAATAGCAGCCGTCAGTTTAGAGTTTTTCTCAAGGTACAAACCACGCAAATTCAAATCCACCACGCGATTGCTGGTCTCGAGTTGCGTACCCGTGATCAGACCAGTCAATTGCCCAAGTTCCAGCGCGGCATTCAGATTCGGGTAAACTGCGCCTGAAATACTGTAATCCAAATTTAAGGGAGTAGCACCGCGTAAAGCTGTTATGATTTCGCCGCGATTGGCTTGCAGTGTGCCATGAGCACTTAATCCAAAGCCTCGAACTTCGAGGATTTTTAGATTCGCCTCGAGCTTATTCAAATCAAACAATGGCAGTTCAACTTGACCACTGACGCGCCCACTTAAATCCAAGGCAACAAGCCGTGCCAGACGCAAATCAAAATCGAGTTTCGAGGCTTGCAAACCCTTATTAGAAACTGTGAAATTCGAGGTACTCGAGCCAGTTGCTACATCACCTTTAGCGTTCCAGACGGTGTTGTTGAGGCTTCCGGTCAGATTTAAGCGCACGGCTTGTTGATCCAATAGCGTATTCTCGAGTGAAGTCTTAAAACCAAGAACCCCAGCCTTCCAAGTTGCCTCGAGCCGAGCCGAACCTGCTTTAAGTCCTGTTTGTAATTCCTTAGGTAGTGATGCCAAGAGCGGTTGCAACGCTAAACGCCCACTGGCTTTGGCTTGATCAAAATTGCCCGAACCACGCAGTTGCAATAACCCAGTGGTTTCAAGGTTTAATTTGGGATTGCTCAACTCACCCGTGACTCGAGCAATCGCCGTGCCAGCCTGATTAACAGCCGAATATGTCAGTCCAAGCTGACCACTCCAAGTATCCGAGGCAAAACGCAACGCCCCAGCCGAGTTCTCAAGGCGGAAACGCAAACCATTTTGCAGGGCAACTTGAAATGGCATGATTTGCGGATTCAAAATCAGTTCGCCATTGCCAAGGTTTTGTGTGTACTTGAGTAACTCGAGTTGCCCTTGTCCACGCAGGTTCGAGAGATTAAACCGCGCTGTGCCACGAATGGGTAGTTCGGAAGTTTTTATTTTAAGGTCAAGGGTCGTCTCGAGCGGAAAAAGCCACTTGTTAGATTGAATTTGTACTGGAATCGCCCCTCCAATTTCGCCCGTGAAAGCATCATTTTCCAGCCAAGTCGCTTGGATTGGTAGCCCAACCAGATTACCGTTTAGATTGCCTCGCAAAGATTTTTTATTGAGTGCAAGCTGACCTGAAAGTGTGGTTTTAGTTTGAGTCAGCGCAGTTACATCCAAGTTACTCAAATTTATCGAAGCCCGACCGTTTGAGCCATAAACAAGTGTGCCTTTGCCTTTAGTGGCATTCTTTGCCTCGAGCCGCGCCTGAAAATCTGCGTCTTGTCCTTTGAGGCTAGCGTTTAATTGCAAGGCAGGAAGTTTAGAAATCAGTCCCAAATTGTATTGCAGATTTGGCAAACCAACCGTGCCACTTATCGCCACATTGGTCTGCAAATAGGCTGGCAATTGCAGACCAGCTAAACTCGAGAGTCGAGTTGGTAAATACCCATTTAGACGCAAATTCTGCCAATTCCCCAAAGCTCTTAAACGCCAGTCACGCCCAAGTGCCGTTGCTTCGAGATTGCCTTGCCAATTTTTAGTTGGCTGCTCGAGATTTAGTCCTAAACTTCCCTTGGCATTGACTTTTGCACTTTCGCCGCGAGCCATGACATTTATGGGTAGTGAAAAACGAGTCTCGAGTTTCTGATCACGCAAATTCCCTGAAATCTGACCAGCCCCAATCGTGGCATTTGCATCTGGGTGCTGAACATTGCCAGATTCAAAATTGGCGTTAAAACTTTGGCTTTGTGCGATTGTGATTGTGCCAGTGACTTGCTCGAGCAGGGCTTGCGCTTCAAAACCAGTGGCTTTGAGTTTGGTTGCCTTGAACCGAATTGGTAAGCGTTCTAACAGACCTTGACTTGTGGCAGTTAAACCCGTTGCAGTGACTAAGCCCGCCGAGGTTTGGACGGTAGCAGATGCGGCTCGAGCCGCTAAATCCAAGGTGTTGCCATTCAGTGTTAGCACACCACTGGTATTGGTTAGCACACCTTTTACACCCGAAAAAGTTGCAGTGGCACTCGAAGCATCAAACCGAATGATGTTTTTATTGCCCTGCTGGTCAATACGCACTGTTATTCCCCCAGCCGAAATTGGATTAGCTCCAAAGACCCCCGAAGCACTTCTTGCTGTAGCACGAGCCTCGAGTCTCGAGTTGCGTTGCACAACATTGCCGTTCAGACCTTGTAAACGCAACGGTGCTGCTTGGTACATCCCGACCAAATCGCCATTAAAATTTGCGCTAAGCACCCCATTCTCGAGTTTGGCATTGCGAATTTGTAATGCCCCAACTTTCCCCGAGGCGGTCAGTAGATTGTTTTGAAAACGTCCAGTCAGGGTAAATTGATTATTTGCTAAGGATAATCCTGAACCTGCAAATAACGATTCTGGCAACACGCCACTGCTCACAATTCCAAGGTTGTCATATGTACCACGTACTCGAGCCGAAAGCCCTGCATAACTGACCCGAGCATGAACACTGGGAAAAACCGCGCCAGATATGGCTGCCCCCATAAATTGCCCATTGGTCACTCGAGCCTCGGTGCTGATTTGCAAATTACTGGCACGCAGTCGGGCTTCAAGTGGAATTCCAGCCACCACACCACGTACCGAACCAGTGCCACTCGAGCTAGAGATGTTCATGTCGGCAATACCAGTCAAGGTGTCCTGTGCGCTAACGGGAAAAACGGGGGCTAAGGCACTTAAATCCAGTTTGCCCTTGGCGCTTAAACCATTACTATTAAACCCAATTTGTAAATCCTGTCCATTGCTCGTTAAGTTGCCACTGATCCGAAAATTCTGATTGGCTTCTAGTAGAATCTTGCCACCCAAAGATTTATTTTGTGGCACTGCCACTAAACGCAGATTAAACGGCTCGAGTTGCAAAGTCCCATTCAAGGCTGCCCGAAGCCCATTGAAGCCTGCCCTGCCAGACAAGCCAATTTTTGTGCCTTGCCCAAGTGCAGTGATTGTGCCAAAGCGCGTTTTTCCGATCAGTTTCCCCGAGGTTCTGAGTTGGGCATAGTTCAAAGTCATGTCGCCATTCACAAAGGCAGTTTCACCAGTTGCCCGTACCCGCCAGTCTCGAGGGCGCAAATTGAGGGATTGATCGGTGAAGGTTGCCAGTAATTTATTGGCGTTCCAACGTCCACGAATCTGTTGCCCAACAGCCACACTTAGCACTCCAGATAGGTCATCGAGTTTGACCTCACCAAAATTTAGGTTGTAGCCTCGAGCCACACCTGCTAAGGCAATCCCTGCACTATTCAGCACGTACTGAGCGCTGTAATCGGCTTGACCACCGGGTTCAAAACGCAGACCGCGCACATAAACATTGCCCCTTGCGGGCTTTCCATCGGTGTTGATAATCGCCCCATTTGCCACAACTGCACCATCGGCAAGGTTGGCTTCGGCAGTCAACGCCTTGCCATTAAAACGCAGTTTGTATGCTCCTGCAATGTTATTTAAGTTAATTGTGGGAATTTCGAGACTGGCTGGATTCAAAAAACCCGCAATCAACAAATTATTCACAGTCCCAGAGAGTTTGGCTGTGCCGTTCACACTCGACACGACTGGTTTAGGAAGTGGTAACTCTACACCTCCAAATTTGCCAGTCCCAGAAATTTTTTCGCCATGTAGGTTGATTTGGGCATCCACATCACCACGTAAAATTGCACCATCTGCGTTAATGCCAATTTTTTCACCCAACACCTGAATAATTCCGTTTAACTCGAGCGGTGCATTCAAAAAATTTCCCGTTAGTTCTGGGGTAATTACAATTTTTTCGCCAATGCTTTTGATGTCTGCCACGGCATTTAAGGTATCCGTGCCAATTTTTGTGACTGCCGAGGCGCTTGCTTCGAGATGATCAGTAAATTGCCATATGCCATGCAAATTCTGCACAGGAAAACCAGCCGCTTCAAGGGTTTCTAAGCCTTTGACCGAACCAATTAACTTGAGTTTCTCCCAACCACCACCTGAAACAGTCACCTCGAGTGCGCCCTTGCCGGGTGTACCACTAGCAAAAGTTTTCATAATTTGCTCTAAACGCGGACGGAGTTTACCATTTATTTTCCAGTATTCCTGTTTAGGCTTGGTGTCTAATTCAAAATCGGTTTCGATACTGCCGCCCAGACCCAAGCCCTTTAATTTGGCTTTGACTAAACCCGCAGCATCAAAAGAAGCTCGACCAGCAATGTTAGAAGCCACTAAGCCAGGCAGCACTTCAATTATTCCATTCTCGAGGGTCGCATCTACCAATAAGCTCAAACCTGTGACCCGCACTGTGCCACGCAGTTTGCCGCCCTGAATGTTCATAGGAATTGGTTTGACCCAGTAATTTGCCACAGACGCATCAAGTTCGGCATCAATGACTAAATTCGGATCGAAATCCTTGCCAAATTCGTAGAGTGCTGTGGCAAAACCACCACCATCTTTAGATTCGAGCTTGACCCGCACGTTGCCGCGAGTTTTGCCATTCTGACTTGGTAAGGTACTCTGGCTGAGCAACGTTATCTTTGCGTCTGGCACAAAAATGTTCTTACCAACAAACTCGAGAATTGTATCTGAAAGCTGTGCCGAATCTAAAAAAACATGAATCGGCGGGGGTTCGCCCCCTTCTGGTACTGGCGGCAACCCCGCAGGGTCAAAATTTAAACGCCCACCAGAAACGGATGCCTCGAGCCGAAGCTCACGCTTTTGCAATAAACTCCAAAGATTATATTTGGCGCTGACCGAAGCCCCCGATCCGTTAATAAAAGCACTTTTAACCGTGGTATCCACCGCTTCAACACCTAAGAACAAATTGCCACGCAACGACTGAGCATTTATTTCAAAGCCAGCCGCCTTGGCTTGGGCTAAAGCAAAACGCAAAGCGGGTTGTGAACCCGCAGCCAAAAAGACCACCAGTCCCAACAAGACAATAAACCCAGCAATGAAGGTAAGCCAACGACGCATCAAAGCGTATTGTAAAGCGTTTTGCCTGAGAAGCCATATGAAAAACTATGGAAACCTTCATCTTCGCCCTACATGGTAGTTTTAAGTGTGCTTGAACCTTTGAAACCCAAGGATTTAATCAACTCTGTTTTTGAGATTACCCCTGTTTTTCTCGAGCAGCGTGGGTTGAAGGCTTTGCTGCTTGATATTGATAATACAATCGTGCCGCATGGCAAATTGGAAAGTTCTGCGCCAGACCTCGAGCGGGTACGGGTTTGGCTTGCGCCGTTAATTCAAGCTCAGATTCATTTGCGTTTTGTATCAAATGCTTTGCCTGCAAGAATTGCGTTTCATGCCAATGCCCTTGGCATTAAAGCTGTTGGTTCGGGTGGCACGGCAGGTAAGCCTTTTGCCCCTGTTTTTCAAACCGCTATTGCCGAACTTGGGTTGCCGCCAGCCCAAATTGCAATGCTCGGCGATCAAGTGTTTACCGATGTGCTTGGCGCGAATAATGCGGGAATGCACAGTATTTTAGTGCGTCCAATGTCAGATAATGCCAGACTGCATACACACATGGCGCGGATGCTCGAGCGGATGGTCTTAAAACACTTTGGTCTAAGTTGGTGAATCTAATTGCAAACACCTGCATTTTGCTGTCCGACGTTGCGAATAATTTGGTCTTGTGTGGCTTCAACTCGAGTACCGCTCAGTTCGCTACTGACCACCCGAGTTAATAAGTGGTCTAAGCGTGTGGTGATGTAACACGGTATTTTTGGTTCGGAGTGGGTGTTGCCAACGCCTGAATCATCGGTTAAGAATAAGTAGCGTCCGTGGGTAGTAACTGCCATGATTCGCATTAAATACTCGGCGGTGTTGGCTACGCCACTGGCTGCTAAAGGGTAAATCCGGATGCCTTGCTTTCGTGCGGCTTTTGCATAAATGATGGCTTTACTTAAGTCTTGGTCGTGTGGCGGAGCATCGGCAACCAAAAAGATTAAGCGATTGGTGTTGCCACTGCGCCATTGGGCTTGGACAGCACTGCCGAGGGCTTGTTCCATTGCTTCGGGGTAATCGCCGCCGCCTTGGGCGCTTTGGGCTGCCAGTTGTTTTTGCATTAGGGCAACGGAATCGGTAAAGTCAAAAGCTCGCACAACGTACTCATCACCTTTGTCGCGGTAGACAGTTAAGGCAAAGCGTGTGCTGACAGTTGGGAATTTTGAAGTAATAGCTTGGGTGATGGCTTGGAATTCTTTGCTTAGGTACTGCATTTCATCGCCCATGCTCCCAGTGGCATCTATCACCAGCATTAAATCAAGGGCTTGGTCACTCGATTTAGCTTGGCTTAAATTGATTTGTAAGCGGCGCTCTGGACTTAACGTTTCGAGATTAAGTGCTGTCTCGAGGGCTGGGTTTGCGCCTGTTGGTGGTTGGACTTTAATGGTCAGTTGCTTGGCGGTTACTGTGTCATAACTGGGGTAGAAGTAAAAAATCCCATTTGCGCCAGTCAGACTTTCAAGCACTAAAGTTGCCCCATCAAAAATCTGGACTCGAGCGTTACTCATGCCTAGCCCTTGGGAGTCTCGAACATCTATGGCAACTCGGTCTACGGTGTTTAAGCTGGGTAAGATTTGATTTTTATCCTGTTGAAGTTGCTCATTTAGGTATTTTTGCAGTGAATTTAAGTTTAGGTTTTCGTCTATATCGGCGGCAGTTAAAACCCCAGCTTGGGCATTTGGGTTGTTGCCCACAGGGTTTGAATACACTGGCGAGGGAGACGGGTAATAAGCACACGAAACCAAGAAGATAAAAGCAACTCCCGCTAAAGTTTGAATTCGCATCTCAAAAGCATACAACTCGTTTAGACTTTTGGTGTCTGACAGTGCAGATACTTGGTGTCTGACAGTGCAGATACTTGGTGTCCGACAGTGTAGATACTCGGTGTCTAACGATGCAGGTACTCGGTGTGTGACGATGCAGGTACTTGGTGTCTAACGATGCAGGTACTTGGTGTCTAATCAATTTCGTGAAATCCAAAGTAAAAACGCGCTAAACTTAGGATAATGAAAATCAAACTTCCTGTCCGCACAGCGGATGTATTAGATGGCGTGTACACCGAAGGCTTACGTGACGAATTGGCTTTTGGTAATGGTGATTTATTTCGGGTTTTTGACAGCATTGGTATTGCCGGACCGTTTAAGACCATTACTCCTTGGGAACTCGAGGATGCTCGCGGGTTAAAAAAAATCAATGCGGGTGGGTATTCAGCGATTCCTTTTGGCGATCAGTACCCGCCTTTAATTGAATTTATTCAAGGGTTCTTAGCTCGAGACCGCACAATTGGTATTCCTTCGCAGAGCATCAGCCATTGGCGTTCGGCACTCGAAGCGAATTTGGTTGGTTTATTGGCTCAATTTGCACCGAGTCATGCCGATTCAAGGGTTTTTTTTAGTAATTCTGGGGCTGAGGCGATTGAAACAGCCCTTAAATTTGTGAAAACTGCTCGCCCAAAAGCCAAATTTATAGTTAATTTTAAGGGTGCGTATCATGGAAAAACTTTTGGGGCATTGTCACTCACCCCTAATGAGGAGTACCAAATTCCATTTCGTCCGTTAATGTCAGACATCACCACCTTGCCTTTTGGTGATCTTGAAGCCTTTGCCAGTGCCATTAAAAAAATCGGTGCGGATAATATCAGTGCAGTGATTCTCGAGCCAACCCAAGGGGAAGCAGGCGTGATTAACCCCCCAGAAGGTTTTTTATCTGGAGTCGGTGAGCTTTGTCGTAAACACGGGATTATTGTCATTGCCGATGAAATTCAAACTGGTTTAGGGCGCACAGGACATTATTTTGCTAGTATCGCCGCAGGTTTAGAACCTGATATTGTCACACTGGCAAAACCACTTGGCGGTGGGATTATTCCAATAGGCGCAACCATTGCTCGTAAAAAAATCTTTAATTCATTACTGGCAGGGTTATCCAGTAAACTGCACAGCAATACCTTTGGCGGGAACAGCCTTGCCATGGCAATTGGTATTCGTTGCCTTGAATTAATTGTGGATCAGGATTTACCCACTCGTTCAGCACAACTAGGAAAAATTGGTTTGGAGCGATTATATGCCCTTAAAGCCAAGTACCCGGCTTTACTCGAGGATGTTCGCGGCAGTGGATTACTTTTAGCCATGCAGTTTCGCACGGTTTTACCACCCAAAATTGTACCTGGACTCGAGGAAATTGTCAGTGAACTCAGTGGCATCCTTGCGGTTCGCACAATTTACGAAGGTGGTGTAGTGGCAAATTTCTCAATCTCGAGTAAGCGCGTGGCACGGCTTACCCCTGCTTTGAATATCCCCGAGGATGTCTTTGAGCGCTTAATCTCGAGTGTTGAACAAACCATTGTCAGTACCAAAACTGCCAATACAATGTTACGCAAAATGCCACTGGATCGTTTGTACCGCCTTGCGCGTTTGGGTTTTGCCAAATAATTTTGCTGTTGACTCAATTTTTGCGGTACAATAGTCGCATGGCAGACATTCTAACCGCCGATGATTCGGAACAAATTCGTAGTCTTCTCGAGATGATCTTATCCGCCGATGGGCATAATGTCATTCAAATGAATGATGGTCGAGCCGCGCTGGCTTGGCTTAAGGACAACACCCCAGACTTAATGATTCTTGATGTAACAATGCCTTTTTTAGATGGGATCGAAGTTTGCTCGAGAGCCAAACGAGTCTCACGACTGCGAGCCACGCCAATTATTATTCTAACTGCCCACACCGACGATGAGTCACGCCAACGGGCTAAATTGGCTGGAGCAGATGCTTTTGTGAATAAACCATTGTCAGGCAAAAACTTGCGTTCAACGATTCAAGAAATGCTGGTCAAACGCAAAGAACTGAAAGCTAAAATGGACGAAGAAGACGCTGCCGCCACCGCCGGATGACAAGACACTGATGGCTAAACAAATTTTCCATTTTCCTGAAAAATTATTCCATCTACGGTAATTCTGCCGCTTTTACGCATGTCAAGAATTAAATCCCAATGCAAAGCGCTTTTGTTTAAGCCGCCACATTCAGCGTAACTCGAGCCAATCGCAAGATGGGCAGTACCACCAATTTTTTCATCAAATAAAATGTTTTTTGTGGCTTGGTTAATCCCAAAATTTGTACCAATCCCAAGTTCACCTAAAAACCTAGCGCCTTCATCCATTTCAAGTGCATTTTGCAAATAATCATTGCCCTCTTCGGCACTGGCTTTAATGACTTTACCATCCTTAAACCAGAGTTCAACCCCAGAAACCAAGAACCCAGAAAAACTTGAAGGAATCGTAAAACGCACCACCCCATTGGCACTGTTCTCGACTGGACTGGTAAAAATTTCACCAGAAGGCATGTTGCGTTTCCCATCCGAATTACGCCAAGTTCGACCTGCCACCGACAAAGTAATATCTGTGCCAGGTGCTTCGATTCGCACAGTCCTAGAATTCTTAACCCGATCAATCAATTGCTCCTGCATAGCTCGAATCTCGAGCCAGCCACGCCACGGGTCATCGAGATTAAGAAACATTGCCCCAATCACAAAACGTTCAAATTCCACTAAGCTCATACCCGCATCTTTGGCATACCCCTCGGTTGGAAAAAGCGTAATACAGCCGCGTTTACCAGCCCTTGCCGCACCCATTTGACTCAAGGCTTTACGATGACGCATCAGATTCTCGGGTTTAATCTGCTCAAGCCCACGCAAATCTGATTCGGCTTCGATCCGTAAAAAAGCATCCACATGCCGCATTTGCTCGATTTCGGCTTTGGGAATTGTATCTAAATGAATATCCTTAGCGTACTGATGAAAATCCATTGTTTGCCCCGGATACCCAATCCTAAACACAGGAAAAGCATCGCAGAACAAAATCGCATTGTGCAGCACCCGAACCAAAGGCTCAGCCAGCGTATTGGTCTGAATCAGGATGGTTTCACCAGGCGAAACCTCTAAACAATAATCAGTAAGTAGCCTCGCCCATCTCGAGAGATAAATATCTTGCACCAGCACATTGTAGTACAAACTAAGGCTTTAAGACACTGTACGTTACCTCGGTTGTGTTGCATCACCCCAACGGCTCGTTCATTTTGCTCGAGCCTGTAATCTGGTGTATGCAAGGTTTGTTCTTGATTCGTTAATAAAAATAAGTTTCTTAATTCATGAATAAAAATGAGTTTCTTAATTCATGAATAA
>JBEGTV010000040.1:0-10505 GCA_041179225.1 Deinococcota bacterium
TTGAATTTGGTGTTGTGCGGTTTTCCAGTCAAACAAATACATTGTGCCAAAATTATTTCGTTGACGGTTTCGCAGTTTTGTAGCTGCGAAATAACGAATTTCTGGTTGTCCCTCTAAAAATGGATGGAATTCTGGATCAGAGATACGTCTGTTTGGTGTTGAACCTTGGATATGTTGATCAAGGGTATAAGTGACAACATTCACTCCAAATAATTGTTCGGCATGTCTTAAAAGTCCATCAATTAAGGGGGGTGTATCATTTTTTTCAAGGATAGTATTTGTGGCAAGCATCTTAATCACTCCTTTTTCTCGAGATAAATAATGCTAGCACTATTTATCTCGAGTCGGTGTGTAAAATAACCAAGACTAAGGCACAATGCCATTAAATAACTTGGTGGCGTTGCGGTAATTCGGCAAATCCCTAAACCAGTCCTTGGATTGAAGACCGTTGCTAATTACCCAAGGGTCAAATTTCAAATAGCCATCCCGAATGTCTTGCCCAAGGCTGACCCAACCATTGGCTTCGTTTAAGACTTCTTTGAGATGAATAGAGCGTGTGGGCATATGAAGTCCCCACGGGCGATTCAACAAGTCTTTATAGTACCGATTTTGGCTTGGATTAGAGGTGTCATCTTCTGTACCAAAAAAAGCAGTATTGGCTTTTTGGGTCGGTGTATAGCCTGCCAAATGGATTTCAATTTCACGTAACCGACTGATTTGAAATTGGTCATTAACGAAACTAACAGGATTAACAATGATAAAAGGGTTATATGGAACGTTGCCAACACTCGATAAACCAACCGGAGCAGTCAAAGTAATCGTCACTTTGACTTTGCCTGCTGTTTGGATAGGTTCGTCATTTGACACATTTGAATAATATGGACGATGAACCAGTGATGGCGGAGTAATATCATATCCATCTTCAAAAACCACCACAGTGGCTTTATCATGCCCCGCCTCGAGACCATTGGCTGCATAAGTGACAGCCCCATAACGCGGAGGGTGTTCATTTTGTACCACGCCTGATTTTTCCCATTGGTAGCTGACATTTGAAACTTGGCTTGATAATAAATTGGTCTGAAATGCAAAACCATTGTGATACCCACCGCCAAGCGCTCTGACGGTGTATTCTCCGATAATTTGCACCAATTGGTTGCTTGCATTGGTGACGTGGGTAACGTTGTAATCCACGACCATATCATTAAAATCGTAGTCGCCTTTTTTTGGCCATAAATCTTCAAAAAGTAAAGTGCCAACATCGTTTTTGGCTGGAAAGTAGCTATTGAGGGCTTTACTCGCATCATTGGGGTAATCATCAAACGGGTCATTCACGCCATCACCATCGCCATCGGCGGCTTTTGGATCATTGACGGGCAATAAATTCACTTGACGAATCACCTCTGGGTTTTCTGGGTCACGCACAGGAACGGTACTAGCGATTGCCGAGGGCGGATTAGCTTGAATCAAGAAAATCGCATCATTGAAATCTTGATCCCCTCCTTGGTAACGTAAAATGTCTTCAAAACCAAGCAACAGACTTTTTTTACCTTCAGCATCGGTATTATTATCAAGTAAGACAGTTTGGGCGCTTTTTTGGGCAGTCATATTGGTGTTGTTTTGATACAACCAAAAATTGAGCGCTTGGTCAGAAAAAACCGTTTGCTGAATGTTTTTTTCCACAACAGCACTACCATTCCAGCCATTTGCCACTAAAAACCAGCCTATTGCCGTACCTGCTGGAAAAGTGTTACTCCATTTTTCGGCGGTGGGTTTAGGATCATAGTACCGAAGTTGAACTCGTTTTCCAGTGCTTAAACCACCACCAGCCCCTTGAAAAGATGTATTGGGATAGGCAATGATCATTCGGTCTTTAATATCATGAACCGTCCGTGGTGGATTATTGGCATCGTATAAATAATAGCCAACCGCATTTTTGTAACCAGCCCCTTCATGAACAAAAGTCATCCAAACCTGCCCGTCTTGCTGTAATACCAGATTACTGGCTGCCCCTCGAGCAATATAGTTTTTCAGCTGAGGGTGATTTGGCAAAGGAATACCTTCTGGTAAACTGGCATTGATGGTCAGAAGGGTATCTGAATTGACCGGAAGATTCTGCGTAAAATAATTTGGAAGACCTCCGGTCGATCCAGTGGTGTATGTACCCAAATAGTTCAGCAGCGTACCAGCTGGCAGAATTTGGGTATGCAATGACTTTTTGCCAATTCTATTGGCGGTGACATGAATTTGAACATCTTGGTCATTAAGGCTGATGGTGGCTTGGTTTTCTATGATCGGAACTTCTAATAATTCACTGGTTAAACCAATCGAATTAACCTTAATATACAATATCTGCAAATCGGCTGGAACGCTAACCCCGTAATTAAACATGCCGTTGGCATCGGTAAAACCACGTAGCATCTCTTTATCACCGACTTCTTGGAGGCTGTCTCCTAGATCAACCACCCGTTTACTTTGATAAACCGTTATTGGGACATTGGTGGCTATAACTCCAGAAGCAGTTGCCTGAATTTTGACTTGAACTATTTGTGTGGTGTCAAAATTAAATACCACCTCTGGGACTTGAATCTGAGGTTGTTGGCAAGCGATTAAGCCAAAACTTAGGGTCAGCATCGTAAAAAAGTGTTTCATATGTCCCCCGAGGGCTGGTGGGTTTGGAAATAGAAGACTGTGCAGCCCTCATCAGTACCCATCAGCCCTTCATGTTCAGCAAAACCTATAGCCCTAAAGCCGCTTTTAAGGCACAATGCCATTAAATAACTTGGTGGTGTTGCGGTAATTCGGCAAATCCCTAAACCAGTCTTTGGCTTGAATCCCACTGCTGACTGCCCAAGGGTCAAATTCTAAGTAGCCATCTCGAATATCTTGCCCTAGACTGACCCAACCATTGGATTCGTTTAAGAGTTCTTTGAGGTGCGAAAATTGGGTTGGCATATGCAATGCCCAAGGGCGATTAGCAGTGTCTTTGTAGTAGCGGTTTTGGCTGGCATTGGTGGTGTCGTCCTGTGTACCAAACAGCGTAGTATCGGCTTTATTGGTCGGTACATAGCCCGACAAGTGAATCTCGAGTCCACGAATCCGACTAATGATAAATTGATTGTCAACAAAATTAACTGGATTGACAATAATAAATGGATTATACGGTACAGTTCCAACTGCCGAAATAGCCACAGGAGCAGTTAAGTTAATGGTCACACGCACTTTGCCGGGGGTTTTGGTGGGTTCGTCGTTGGCAACATTAGAATAATACGGGCGGCTAAGCAAAGCGGGTGGGGTGATGTCGTAACCATCCTCAAAAACCACGACAGTGGCTTTATCATGCCCCGCCTCGAGACCATTGGCGGCATAAGTAATTGCTCCATAACGCGGAGGTATACCTGCTTGGGTAACACCAAGTTTTTCCCAAGTGTAACTGACCGAAGCAACTTGACTGGGCAGTAAATTGGTTTGAAACGCAAAACCATTATGGTAGCCGCCACCGAGGGCTTTGACGGTGTATTCACCAATAATCTGAACCAATTCATTATCAGCGTTCGTTACGTGGATCACGTTATAATCCACAACCATATCGTTAAAGTCATAATCACCTTTTCTGGGCCATAAATCTTCAAACAACAATGTCCCAAAATCATTTTTTGCAGGATGGTAACTGTTTAAGGCTTTACTGGCATCGTTGGGATAATCATCAAAGGCATCACTGACACCATCACCATCGCTATCGGCAGCTTGAGGATCATTGACTGGTGACAAACTGACGCTGCGAATCACATCGGTGTTCTCTGGGTCGCGGACTGGAACAGATGTGGCTACAGCAGAGGGCGGGTCGGCTTGAATCAGTAAAATAGCATCATTGAAATCTTGATCGCCACCTTGGTAGCGCAGAATATCTTCCATTCCAAGCAGCAGGCTTCTTTTACCTTCTGCGTCGGTGTTATTGTCAAGTAGAACCGTTTGAGCGCTTTTTTGGATGGTCATACCAGCGTTATTCTGGTAAAGCTGGTAATTGATCGCTTGGTCGCTAAACACTGTTTGCTGAGTTGTTCTTTCGGTCACAATACTGCCATTCCACCCGTTTGCTACTAAAAACCAACCAACTCCAGTACCGGCTGGAAAAGTGTTACTCCATTGCTCGGCGGTTGGTTTTGTCGGGTCGTAATAGCGCAGTTGAACCCGTTTACCTGCAACTAAGCCACCGCCCGCACCACTGAACGAAGCATTGGGATAAGCAATCACCATACGGTCTTTAATATCATTGACTGTTCGTGGTGGATTGCTGGCTTGGTATAAGTAATAACCAACCGAGTTTTTGTAACCCGCCCCTTCATGCACAAATGTCATCCAGACTTGTCCATCTTGCTGCAATACCAGATTACTGGCTGCTCCTCGAGCAATATAGTTTTTAAGATTTGGGTTATCTGGCAGTGGAGTTCCTTCGGGTAAACTGGCATTGATGGTTTGCAGTGTACTCGCCGTCACAGTTTGATTACTGGTAAAGTAAGTGGGTAAACCGCCTGTGCTGCCCGTGCTGTATGTTCCAAGGTATTTCAGGGTTGTACCTGATGGCAGTGCTTGTACGCCAAGCGATTTTTTAGGGGTTCTGGCGGCTGTACTGAGGGCTTGAACTGTTTGGTCGTTCAGACTTAAAGAAACCTGCCCTTGTGTAATTGGTACTTCAATCAATTCGCTACTTAAACCAATGTAGTTGACCTTGATATAGATTTTATTTAGGTCGGCTGGGATATTTATCTTTTGGTCAAAAAGACCATTTGTATTGGTTAAACCACGCAATATTTCTTTTTCACCAACGTCTTGGAGGCTATCGCCTAAGTCAACTTGCCGCTTGGTTTGGTAAATCACAATTGGGGCAGAAACGGCTTTTACTCCTGCGGCAACGGCTTGAATTTTAACTTGTACATCTTGGGTAGTGGAATAGTTGAATGCTACGGTAGTCGGAGGTTGAGGTTGGGGTTGAGTTTGCTGGCAAGCCAGTAATCCAAAAGCCAAAGTGAACGAGGTGACAAGAGAAAAATATTTCATAACTAGCTCCTTTTGAGTTCCACCTCAAGCTGTGAAAATTTCACAACCAATCTTGGGCTAATCTGGTACTCTACTATAGTGCTAGCACTTAATTTTCAAAGGGGTTGTGCAAAAATCACACGGACCCTAAAAAGCCAAAAAAATACTTGGGTCTTTTTTATTGTCTTTTTGGCTGTGTTAAACGTTGGATTACATTATTTTTTAATCCCGAATTCAATTCCGAAGCAGCAGTCGCGGATACCTTACTGGGAACAAGCACATTTGCCTTATTGGGATTTACTCGAGCGACCCAATTTAGATTGGATTAGCCCTGACAAAAATCCGCAATTACAGAATGGAAAGTGGTTTGAAAACAAAAAAGCCTACGCTCAAATGCCGATTTCTATTTTGCCAAATCAGATGTATCAAATTAAAGCTCAGGTCAACTTGATGCCGCAAGGAAAACTGAAACTTTGGTTTAATGCCCAACAAGTCAACCCACTGCAAAAAAGTCAAATGGTACAACTCGAGCGTCTAGGGCAAAAAATTAGAGTGACTGCTTGGAAATACAATCGTTTTGGGCAAGCTCAGATTCTCGAGGTGACACAGGTAATGGCTTTAGCTCAGCAAGTGCTGGAAGTGCAAATAGCGACTCGGCACTTTGTTGTTCGGGTCAATCAGAATTTTCTTTTCACGGCTCCGCTCAGTTACCTTGGAGGGATTCCCGGGATTGGTTTAGAACAAGCCACGCTTGAGGAAATTTACCTTGGGGCAAACGACAAACCACTTCCAGCCCTCGAGGATGTGCGTGGACTTGAAGGTACAGATTGGCAAGTGCAAAGCGGAACTTGGCGTATTAAAAATACCTTTATCGAACAACTGGAAACTCAAAATTATGACCAATTGTTGGTTTTTCAAAAGCCATTTGAGGACTTAAAACGGATTGAATTTGAAGTCAATGGGGCTGGGGCTGGGTTGGTTTTTGCGATGCCACAAGCTGACCAAACCGCTTTTGCCCATATGGTTCGTCTGAGCGAAGACGGCAAAGTAATTTTTTGGGGGCAGTTTAACCAACAGCTAAAATTTATTGGGCTTGGTAATCAAACCATTACCGCTCGAGATAAACAACGTTTTAGTCTTGAGTTCGCCGCTAAAAGCTACACGATTTTTCTAAATGGACAACTGATTGCCAAAAATATCCCAATGATCAACTCAAAAGGCTTTCTTGGCTTAACCACATCCTTAAGTAGCGCCCAGTTTCTAAGACTTCAGGTTGGGAATTCTCAATTGATTCCCTTAAGGCGGTAACTTGATTCCTGTAAGGCGGTAACTTGATTCCTGTAAGGCGGTAAATATGAATCGTAACTTACAATTTGTATTATTGGTTTTTGTCTCGAGTCGTTTGCTGGTGGCAATCGCAGCCCTGATTGGGCAAATGATTTTACCAATGCCTGAAGGCGAAGGTTTTTACCGCATCCACCCAGAAAATCCAATACTTGATGCGGCAGCCCGTTGGGACAGTGGTTTTTACCTCGAGATTGCCAACGCTGGTTATCGTTTTAGTCTTGGTGAGATTTCCAATGTGGCTTTTTTTCCGCTTTACCCACTCTTGATTGCTTTTTTGACTCCTTTGGTTGGCGATACTGTACTGGCTGGTGTTTTGCTCAGTCACCTTTGTTTTTTAGTGGCACTGTTTTTTTTGGAAAAATTAACCCGCCAAGAACTTGGGGATGTGGCATCACGGGCGGCGGTGATTGGACTTTGTTGTTTTCCAACCTCATTTTTTTTCTCAGCAGTCTATACTGAATCGCTTTTTGTGTTATCCGTCTTAGCTTGTTTTTACTTTGTGCAACAAAAAAACCTGCCATTGGCGAGCTTGTTCGCTCTTTTAGCCAGCAGCACCCGTTTTATTGGTTTGGTGTTATGTTTGGTGTTACTGCTCGAGTTTTGGCGTGGCACTTCTCGAGCCAGTTGGTTGTGGTTTGCTGCACCCCTCTTAGGACCGCTTAGCTATGCAGGGTTTTTACTTCATTTATTTGATGATCCAATTGCTTTTTGGACAGTTCAGCCTAACTTTGGCAGACAAGGGTTTAATCCACTTGAAGCCATATGGCGTGACCTTAAACCACTTACCCAAGGAGAAATTCCTTGGAATGTCATCTTGGATTTGGGTGTTTTAAGTTTAGTGCTGGTTTTATTACCCCAAATCTGGCGCTTAAGACCAAGTTACGCTGTTTATAGCGCTCTGAGTTTAATGATTCCATTACTCAGTGGTACGGGTAGTTTATCACGCTATGCTTTAGCGGTTTTTCCAATCATGCTCTTTACCCAAAAAGTCCCTTGGTGGGTTTTAATACTTTCTACTGGATTACTGTTTTTTTTAACCATGAAATTTTCGGTTTGGACATTCGTGGCTTAATTAAGAACAAGGCTAAGTAAATCCTCAAGATGCTTAGCAATGATTGGTTTACTCAAAATAAGTACAGGGCATTCGGCTGTACCAAGCAAAGGCGTTAAATCTTCTGGGAAGCCCGTTAAAGCGGCAATCGGTAATCGTGGCATGGTTTGGCGAACCTCGCGGATAAATCCAATGCCGTCTTTTTTGTTGGGCATTCGCACATCGCTGATGACCAAAGAAACCTGTTGTCTTCTAAGCAACGCCAAGGCATCTGGGGGGTTAGCGGCTTCAAGAACTTCACAATCAAGGTTATGTAACTCATCACGTAAAATCTCACGAATCATCGGGTCATCATCGGCGATCAAAACGCAGTTGCGATGCGGTGAACGAACGAACGTACCTCGTCCCTGTTCTCGAGAAATCAAGCCCTCAGACTCGAGAACCGACAACGCATGACGGGCTGTTAATGGCGCAACTCCAAAGTGCGTAGCAATTTCTTTGTGAGGCGGGAGCTTTGTTCCCACCGAAAGTGTACCAGCCCTAATTTTAGTTCTAAAATCTTCAACAATACGTCCAGCTTGTGTACCAAGTTGATAAATCATTATTCCCCTATATGTGCTAGCACTAACACAATCTACCTTTCCCACTAAAGGCACGAATTATACTTAAGCATAGACTTACTCTAAGCCTTTTGGCTAGTTCTTCATTATACACTACAGTATAAATACGTGCAAAAATAGTCCCTATTAAAGCATTTATTTATGCTGCAACAAAATCTCCCTAGAAGATTCCATTTGAAGCAATGTGGGAAATGACCATTGTAAAAAAAAAATAGTGCTAGCATCATTTTAGAAATTAAAGCAATTTCTCAAAGGCGTTGAAGCTCCTCTTGTAATGCGGGCACCTCGGAGGGGTGAAGCCAGTGGTGCGACCGATTGAACCAAAATAAAGCCCAAAATGGCTTATTTCTGGCAAGCAAAAAGTCGAGGTGACTCTTAGGGTTTATTTCTTGTTAAGGAGGTTTGTGATGTTTCACAAAGTTTTTTTATTGGTCTTCGGTGCATTTTTGGTAGCTTGTGGTTCAACTTCGACCAATTTTGTTAATCAATCATTTGACCTAGCCCTAGAGGTCAATCAAGAAGTTCGGGGAGTCAGTGCGACAATAGAATATCAACCACAAGATTATCAATTTGTTAAACTCGAAAAAAACACTGGTTTAATCAGTGCCATGCACGAAACCCGCTCTGGTTTGATCCAAGTCAGTTTCTTAGCCTCAGGTAATGTGCAAGGTCAACTTGGTCAATTGCGTTTCAAATCGCTCCGAGCCTCAAATCAATCGCCAAAAATTCAACGGCTCGAGGTGGTTACTTCTGATAAAAAAACAATTGTCTTGATCCAACCCGCCAACCGTGGCTTACGCCCTCAAAGTCTGGCTATCTCAAATCAAGTAGAAGCCAACTATGGTCAGTTTCCACTTGGGGACACCGATCAATCCGCAGTAGTCAATATTACCGATGCAGTCAATGCCTTAAATATTGATGTTGGTTTACTTGTTCCCACTTCAATAGAAGGGTATCTGGCTGACATCAATGGTGATGGTGAAGTTTCGACCTTAGATGCTGTCCTGATCTTAGATAAATCTGTTGACCCAAACTTAGCAACCCAACCGATTATCAATGTTATTTTTCAAAGTGCAACTGTTCAAGCGGGTGGTACATGGTTGGTTTTATTTGGGAATTCAGGAAATCAAGCCTTACCCAATATCTCATCCACAATACCAACAGATGTAACAGTTTCAGAATTGCCTGCGCTGGCTAATCAAAATAAAGTTTTTCAATTTACTTTTGCTCAAAATGCAGTATCAAACTCTCTAACCTTTCAAATCGTGGGTTTCCCAGATGTTACCCTTTTCTATACCATCAGTGATTCAATTGCACCCACAATTGGATTTGATACTACGCCAAGAACGATTACCACAAGCCAACAAGTCAACATTGATTTTACCGTCACCGATAATATCCAAGTTCAGACAGTTCGCCTTTTTAATCAAATAGAGATTCTTCAAACCTTCACTGGGACTAGCCCATATCAGCATGTATTTATCGCCAATCCAAGAAAAAATGGTACTCACTTACTGCGGATAGAAGCCCGTGATATTCACAATAATGTCAGTGCATCAGGCGAAAAAACAGTTATTGTTGATATTCCAGCTTTTATTGTCAGCCAAAATAATTGCTCGAGTGTTGCTGTTGGTGATACTTGCAGTGCCACGATCCAAAAAATTGGCTCATCACCTGCTTGGAAAGGATTTGGTTTTGACATTCAAACCACAGGTTTTAACCTCACTGCAATCAACACCAATGCTTGTCTAAGCAATTATGCAACTCTTAGCCCTCAAGTTTACCGCATCGGGGCGATCTGTGACACCACAAGCAGTGGCGAACAAGATGTGGTGATATTACAACTGACCCGTACTGCTACTGGTGCGACCAGCTTGACAACCCAGAACGTGATGCTCGCCACGGATACCATCCCAGCCGTCACCCTGCCGATAGAAGGTGACAGCGTAAGCGTTAGCGTTCCCTAAAAACCTTAGAAAGCCCCTCGAGTTTCTCGAGGGGCTTTCTATTTGAGGTAAAGCCATGAATTTTCAGACTTATGCTTTTATTTTTGTTTTCTTGCCACTGTTTTTGCTGGCATATTTTCTTTGTCCAAAACAAAAGCGTTTTCTGTTATTCCTTTTTTCAAGTTGGGTGTTTTATGGTTTGCTCGAGTTTCGCGCCTTGCTGTTGTTGTGGCTGATCATTTTAATTACTTTTATTTTTGGGCAAATCTTACAAAAAACTAAACATCAGCGCGGCTGGTTTTTTCTTGGTCTAGGACTGAATTTAGCCATTCTATTTTACTTTAAGTACGCCGCTTTTGGCTTAACAAGTCTCAATCAGCTTTTGGGTACGAACTTATCTATTGGGCAAACACTCTTACCGATTGGACTAAGTTTTTATGTGTTTAATGCGATTGCATATCTCTCCGATGTCTACCGAGGACAAATCAGTTCGGCTCAAGATTTTTG
>JBEGTV010000041.1:0-10381 GCA_041179225.1 Deinococcota bacterium
ACGGTATTGCCCACGGCTCGAGTGGTGGGGTGGCGGCAGCTTTTGGCATTATCGCTGCCGATTTAATCCTGACATTTCTAACGGCTACGGGTGTGACCGCCTTGATTGCAGCACTTCCAGCTTCATTTGATGTACTGCGTTTAGCAGGGGCAATGTACTTACTTTACTTGGCTTGGCAAAACATTATTTCTTCTGGGACACCAAAAATTGGTCAAGCAAAAAACATTTCTAAGCTCGAGATTTTTCGCCGTGCCATGCTGAACAGTTTATTGAACCCGAAAGCCCTGATGTTTTTTATGCTTTTTTTGCCGCAATTTGCCAATGCAAAAAATGGCAATGTGGGTTGGCAACTGCTGATTTTGGGTTTGGTTCTCACTTTTATTTCAATGCTTTTTCATTGGGCACTCGGTGTTTTTAGTGGCACAATCGGACAATTATTCACAAAGTATCCCAAAGCTGCCAAAGTGCAGAGTTGGTTCTTAGCTGCCCTAATGATTTTCTTAGCTGTACGCTTAGTGCTACTTGAGCGTCCACAATAGCTGATTTGAGCATCCACAATAGCTGATTTGAGTATCCAAAAGGATAAAAAATGAACCCAATTCTAGCCCATGATTTAGAACACCTGCCAGAAATTCTTAGGCAAACCATGCAAACAGCCATAGCAGTGCTACAAAACATTGAAGCTCAACCTGTTGCGATGCTGCCCAGCCCAGCCAAGATTATGGATTTACCCGAAATCGGACTTGGTTTTGAACAAACCCTGAGTCAATTTATGCAGCGTTACGCCCCAAGTTTTTCTGGTAGTGCTGGCTCGAGATACCTTGGTTTAGTTTATTGGCTTACGGACGAAACGGCTATCAAGAGATGATCGAAATGTGCTGTGATTTAGCCACTGAACTTGGTAAGAAAATTCTTGATGAACCGCGCTTAAAACTGCTTGCCGAAGTTCGTATGAATGTGGTTTATTTTGCACTCAGTAAACAACAAAACACGCTTTTTCTCGAGCAATTAAATGCAAAAGGCGAGGTCTTTATGACCCCGACAGCCCTACATGGACAAGCAGGTATACGAGCCGCATTTAGTAATTGGCGAACCCAAGAATCAGCGCTAGAACGCATCTGGGCAGCCATTCAAGACACCTTGAATCAAATGGAGAAACTATGAACATCACCATTAGCACCGATAATAATTTACTGAATACCGAAACGATTTTTCAGATGCTGGGGAGTGCCTACTGGTCAAAAAATCGGTCTCGAGCTACGATTCTTAAAAGTTTGGCGCATTCACTAAATTTTGGGGCGTATCTCAATGGTCAGATGATTGGTTTTGCTCGGGTGGTAACTGATTATGCTGTTTTTGCATACTTGTGCGACGTGATTGTTGTTGAAGCCTACCAAGGACAAGGGGTTGGAAAAGCCCTAATGAACGCGGTTCTTGTACATTCAGAGCTTCAAGGTATTCGGCGTTTTATGCTAGCCACCAAGGATGCACATGGTTTGTACAAGCAATTTGGCTTTGAGGCAATCAGCACCCCAGAAAAATGGATGGAGCGCTTTGACCTAAGCGCGTAGGGGGTTAATTGGGTTACGATGATGGAACGTGAAACACCTCTTTTACCCCTTTGTTTTGTTGCTCTGTGTGGCTTTTGCCCAATCAGAGTTTTTACTTCTTGACCATCATCAAAAAGGAGTCAATGCCGTAGCCTTTGCACCAGACGGACGCACCCTTGTGACCAGTTCTGATGACAGTACCGCCCGGATTTGGAATGCAGTAACTGGCGAAATCGAAATGAAACTCAGTGGACATACAGGTTGGGTGCTAGGCGCGGCAATCAATGGCAAAGGCAATGTTGCCACAACCGACTCTGAAGGACGGATTGCCCTTTGGGACATTGCAGGGCAAAAACTCTTGCGCGTCTGGACTGCCCATAATGCTTGGATTCGAGCCGTGGCTTTTTCTGATGATGGCACAAAATTAGTGACTGCTTCAGATGACACAACGGCTAAAGTCTGGGAGGTCTCGAGTGGAAAATTACTGCAAACCTTAAAGGGGCATACGGGTTGGCTAACAGGGGTTTTGTTTGTACAAAATCAAATTGTGACTGCCAGCCGCGACGGAACAGTTAAATTCTGGACTTCGGTCAGTGGCACAAACACCCGCACCCTCGAGCTAAACGAATGGATTTATAATTTGGCACTGTCACCCGATGGTTTGCGCTTTGCTACGGCTGCCAAGAACGGGGTACGAATTTGGAATCGAATCAGTGGACGTGAACTCGAGCAAGTTGGTACGAGTCGAATTACTTACGCGGTGGCATTTAGTCCAGATGGCACAGAATTAGCAGTTGGTAATGACAACGGCAGTATTGACCTATGGGATGCCAAAGGACTAAACAAAAAGCGCAGTTTACTTGCCCATACCAGTTATATTAAAGCCCTTGCCTACTCGCCAGACAGCACAAAACTAGCTTCTGCCAGCCGTGATGGAATGGCAAGAATCTGGAGCATTATCCAAAAATAATTTAAGCCAATCGCTCGAGAATCAATGGTGGTGCAGTCACAGGATTCTGCCCCAAAGTAAAAGCATCCTTGACTAATTTCATGGCTGTTTCATAACCGCGCCAATTGTTGTGGTACACAGTGGCGAGTAAAGCATCGGCTTTTAAGAATTGCCCAGGTTTAGCATGGATTTCCACGCCGACACTATGGTCTATGGCTTCTCCTTTTTGTTCGCGCCCACCACCAAGCGCAAGTACGGCTTTACCAATTAAGAGCGCATCGAGTGTCTCGAGATAACCGGGTTGTAACAACCGCACTACTGTTTTGCTTTCTGAAATCACCAATTTTTCTGGATTAGTCACATAACTTGGGTCGCCGCCTTGAGCTTTTACAAATAATCTGAACTTCTCAAAGGCAGCCCCAGACTCAAGGGCTTTTTGGGGCAAGGAAAGCGCATCTTCACTCGAGAAACCCTCGGCAAGCAAAGTTTCTTCGGCTAGAGCTAAGCAAAGTTCACGCAAATCGGCTGCGCCTTTGCCTTGCAGTGTCAAAATCGCTTCTTTGACTTCTAAGGCATTACCCATCATGCTGCCTAAAGGGGTTTCCATATCGGTCAGCACAGCCCGTGTGTTGCGTCCAGCCAAGCGCCCAATTTCAAGCATGGCTCGAGCCAAGCCCCTTGCATCCTCCAAGGTTTTCATAAATGCACCCGCGCCAACTTTGACATCTAAAATAATCGTTTGAGCGCCACTGGCAAGTTTTTTACTCATGATACTCGAGGCAATTAAGGCAATACTCGGTACGGTAGCTGTCACATCCCGAAGCGCATAGAGCAAACCATCGGCAGGGGCAAGGTTTTTTGATTGTCCAACCAATACCAAACCAATCTCTTTGGCTTGCTTTAGAAACGCACTTTCGGAAAGTTGCGAAGACCACCCCGGAATACTCTCGAGTTTATCTATTGTGCCGCCCGTGTGCGCCAAACCACGCCCACTCATTTTTGCAACGGTCACACCACAAGCCGCTAACATTGGAGTCAGTACCAAACTGGTTTTATCGCCCACTCCGCCGGTACTGTGCTTATCGGTGGTACGTGACAAACTGCTTAAATCCATTTGTTCGCCACTGGCAGCCATGACTTGTGTTAGCATTGTGGTTTCTTGGCTGTTCATGCCGCGAATAAAAACTGCCATGAGCCAAGCCGAAATTTGATAATCTGGGACTGTCCCAGCCACAAAACCAAGGATAAGCTGCTCGAGTTCTTGGCGAGTATGAACTCCACCTTCGCGTTTGATTTCAATAATCTCTGGGATGGTCATAATCAACAGTCTAAATCATTTTCTAAAGGTATTTCTTGAACCACTCTAGGGTCATGCGCCATGCTTCTTCAGCCGCATCTTTTTTGTAATTTGCGCCCGTGTCATTATGAAAAGCATGGTTTGCACCTTCAAAAATCTTGATTTGATGGGTTGTCTTAGCGGCTTTTAGGGCAGTCTCGAGAGCAGGAATTCCAGCGTTGATACGAGCGTCATTGCCACCGTAAATACCGAGAACAGCCGCACGGATATTGGGGACTTTAGTGAGGTCTGGAGCAGGTCCGTAAAACGGGACGGCTGCCAATAATTCTTTACTTTCGGTTGCCAGTCGCCATGTCAACCCACCACCAAAACAATAGCCAGTTACGCCTAACCGCATGGCTTGCACACCCGATGTGGCTTTTAAGACATTCATCGCTTCGAGCAAATTAGCCACATGTTCATCGCCACTGGTTTGGGCTAAGTAACTCGAGATTTGGGCAGTATCGGTGAATTTTTTTGTTCCACCGTTCTTGCTGACCAAATCAGGGGCAAGGGCAATATAACCAGCTTTTGCCATGCGCCTTGCGACATCTTCGATGTGTGGTTGCAGTCCACGATTTTCGTGAATAATCAGTACACCAGGCGCACTGCTCACTCCTACAGGTCGGGCAAGGTATGCCATGTGTTCAAAACCTCTGGCGTTATAGACAATGCTGCTGGCTTCGATACTGGGGTCTTTTGGGTCTACTTGTTGGGCTTTTAGCATCGGTTCGGTTTCGGGGATACTGGCAAATACCTGTTCCCATTCGGCTTGGGAAGCGGCGGCTACGCCAACCGACTCGAGTAGCGCGGCTGCCCCTACTGCACCGCCGCCAAGCAGTGCCATACGGCGCAGGAATTCACGGCGACTGATTTCACCATGTTGATAATCCTCAGCGAATTCTTCGACCACATAACGGTATAAATCTTGCTTCATAAATCTCCTTTTGCGCTACTAGCGGCTAGTTTTTAGCCACTAGCTATTACCGCCTTTCCAATATGATTTCTCAAAGATGTCAAAGTGATGTATTTTCTGGGCTTGATTGATCAATGAGTCATTTAATGTATGAAATAACCAAAAAAAAGCTAACAACTAGAAGCTACACAACACGGCGATTGAGTTCACCTGTTGCAAGTGAGACAAAAAGCAGTATTCCAGCTAAAGCAGCCGCCAAATGTGTGACTTCACCCGGGCGAGTTGTCCATCCAATGCTGCGTCCAAGGTTTTTATAAACAGCATTCAGTTGCCCAGCGCTGCGGGCTTCAAAGTAATCTCCGCCAGTGGTTTTGGCAATGGTTTTGAGGGTTTCAGGGTCAAAACCAACACGGAAACCGCCACTCTCGAGGTTGATCGAGCCGCTTTCTGTGCCAAGTCCAACCGTGTAAATTTTAACTTGTTGGTCACGTGCCATACTTGCCATTTCGATAGGGTCTGGTTCGCGGTTATTACGTCCATCGGTCAGCAGAACCACTGCTACTGGTGGTGCGTTTTTCTCGGGTTTGGTTTGCCCATCGGCGTTGCGTCCTGGTAATGCCGAAACCGATTCGCGGATACCCGCACCAATGGCGGTGCCGCGTCCCATTGACAGTTCATCTATGGCTTTTAGAACTTCTTCGTGATCGGCAGTGGGATTAACGTTAATTGCAGCGTACCCAGCAAAACTGGCTAAACCAATTTTTGTACCTTTAGGGAGTTGTTTAATAAAAAGCCGAGCTGCTTCCTGAGCCGCAATAAACCGTGTCGGAGTAATATCTTTGGCATCCATTGAAAGTGAAACATCAAGGGTCAGCATAATCGTGGTTTTGTTATCTGGTACGGGTACTGGTGCATTCGGACGAGCCAATGCCACGACCGACATGCCAATGGCGAGTAAGAACACCAAAGTCGGAATGTCGCGCCCTTTTGAAAACCGCTTCTGAGCGATGCGTTGCAAAAATTCTGCGTCAGGATGAAGTACCACACTTTCGGCAGGACGGGCTTGATTGCGTAAATACAAATAAGCCAATACGGGAATGACCAGAAGCGCCAAGAGTAACCAAATCCAAGTAAAGCTCATGCCAACCTCCGATGCCAAAGTAGATTCTGACCCGCCGAAATAAGTAAGAAAAATAATGCTAGACCCGATAAAATTCCGCTTAGCTCGAGCTTGGTGGGTTCAAAACGAATGGCAGTGCCTAGTTCTTTGAAGACGTTAGCTAATTCGGCTTTGTCGTTGGTAACGGCTTGCCCCTCGCCAAGTTGAGCAATTTGCTTTAAGGATTCGGCATTAAAGGGAATAAAGAAATCCTGTCCATCTATTTTGGCAACAGCCCCACCTTGTTTACCAACCGCAACGGTATAGACTTTGACTTTATAGGTTTTAGCAAATTGTGTCGCTAGTCGCACATCCGCGCCAACATTGCCAACCCCGTCGGAGAGTAAAAAAATAGCGCCGGGTGGTAGGGAAGCAATATCTATTGGTTTGGCAGTTGGATTGGGATTGGGTTGATTTGGACGCAATGCACCCGGTAAACCCTGCGGAATAATTGCGGCTGAACGACCGGGTAAAGACCGTACTCCCGCCACAATCGGGTCGGCTAGACTGGTGGTATTAGAAACTTTTGCTTTCCCCAGCCGCTCGAGTAACTGGGTTCTATCGGTGGTGACAGGTACAATTGCGGCTGCACTTTCCGAAAATGTGACTAAGCCAATACGGGTGTCGGTTGGTGCGAGTTTCACAAAGTCCTTGATTACACCTTTGGCAACCTCGAGCCGAGTTGGGTCTACATCTGGCGCAAGCATTGAACGACTGGTGTCAAGCGCAATCATTACAGCCGCTTTGTTTTGCGGTAAGGATAAGGTTGCAATCGGACGCGATGAGGTAAAAAGCAGCGCTGCTAAAGCCAACAATTGCAACACTCGAGGGATATTTGAGTGGGCTTTCGGTGCAGTTTTAATTGTGCTGCCCAATAAATTTGCATCGGCATAAGCAAGGGCTGTGTTTTTACGCCTCGCCTCGAGCCGAGTTAAACCAAACCAAGCCACTGGTACAAGCAGCAATAGTAAAAGCATTTCAGGAGAAGCAAATGTCATAGAACACCAGAAGAAAAAAGAACAAAGAACGAGCGGCGTGAAATTTGTTTGTCCATCAGTTCACCTTCTGCCTTTTCTGCGAATTGCAAACTTCAAAAGTGGATTAAGGATGCTATCGGCAGTAATCAATTCTAAGTGATCCACAGTGGCACGCCTAAAAGCTTTTTGGATACGTGTTTCACGTTCAAGGACCATTTTCTGATGGGCAACTTGCACACTCTTGTCGGAGGTATCCACCCATGTTTCTTGGTTTGACACAGGGTCACGAAAACGCGCTCCGCCAACTTTAGGTAGATCGCGTTCCACGGGGTCAATCGTTCGCACGGCAATCAAGTCGTGTTTAATACCAAGTCTCGAGAGATTCTTTTCCCATAAGGCTGGTGGCTCGAGAAAATCCGAAATTACAAAAACCAAGCCGCGCCGCCTTAAGGTCTTTGCCACTTGTTCAAGGGCAGTACCTAGGTTGGTGTGCGTAGTTGCCATTTGATTCTCGAGTTTACCGAGTTCATCCACAATTCGCAAAGCCTGTTGTCGTCCACTGCCGGCTGGAATCAGCTTAATACCCTTGGCACTGACCGCTAATGCTCCGACTTTATCACCGTGTCGTGTACAAATTCGGGCAGCTAATGCCGCAAACTCGAGTGCCAATTGATACTTGGTTAAACGCCGTGTCCCAAAGTGCATACTTGGGTTGGCATCCACAATAATCCAAGCGGTAATTTCACGTTCTTCACGGTACTGACGCACATGCAAATCGCCTGAACGGGCAGTCACATTCCAATCTATTCGTCGTACTTCATCGCCTGGTTGGTACGGACGCACCTCGGCTAAATCAAGGCTAGGACCATAAAAAACTCCCGTGTACTCACCGAACAAAAAACCATCTAAGCGCTTCAAGACTGTAAACTCGAGCTTCCGCAGTAACTGCTCGGGTAGAGCAAGTGGTTTTGTGGCACTCGAGACGGGTGGTGCAGCAAGAACAAGCTCTTTTGGTTTCGGAGTGCGTCGCCAAAATGGAGTTCGGGTTGGTTTTGATTGGACAAGGGTCACGGTTAATCCTTAAATTACATATATCGGGTTTGGTTTTTTCGTGGGGCGGGTCTTCTTGACCTTGGAACAGCATCTGTCTTATGGCTCTTTGGTCACTTGTACTAAAGCGTTTGCTTGGGCAGGGCGACGGGTCTACGGTGTATTGGTGATGGATTTTATTTGGATTGGGAAATTTGAACTTTTGATTTGGTTGTGCAGGACAGGCATGGTCGCCTGTCCCTACACTGAATTGATGGTGCGTTGTTTTTTTGGGAGGACTCACAAGACTACAGATTGACTTCGATGTTGTTCATGGGGCTGGGGGCTGGAACGGCATCAACGGATTTGTATGGATCGCCCAAGTGGACTCTTGGGAGGGAAATGTTCTGCACAATCTGACTAATAATGCCTTCCATGCTGATTCCATCCGCCAAAGCGTCGTAGCTTGGGATAATACGGTGACGCAGGACATCGAAACTCAGGTCACGGACATCTTCAGGCAGGGCGTACTCGCGTCCGCGCATGATCGCTAAGGCTTTTGCCCCGAGGATCAAATTCACACTGGCTCGAGGACTTGCGCCAATCGAAACAAATTTTTTTAATTCTGGGAGTTTAGCTTCCGATGGTTCACGGGTTGCTCTTGCTAAACGCACTGCGTACTCGGTTACACTTGGATGGACATACACTTGATCCGCCATGCGTTGCAGATTAACCAGTTCCTCGAGGGTTAGTTTAATGTCTAGCTTATCGAATTTTGTACTGACCCGATCCACAACCGTCATTTCTTCATGAAAACCGGGGTAAGAAATCACGACTTTGAACATAAATCGGTCTACTTGGGCTTCGGGTAGAAAATACGTGCCTTCGGACTCAATTGGGTTTTGGGTGGCAAGCACCAAGAATGGGTTGGGCAAAGGAAAAGTTTGTTGTCCAATGGTCACTTGGCGTTCCTGCATTGCCTCGAGTAGCGCACTTTGAATTTTCGCTGGAGCGCGATTGATTTCATCTGCCAGAATTAAATTAGCAACAATTGGACCAAGTTCAGTTTCAAACTTAGCTTCTTTTTGATTATAAATTCGTGTACCAATTAAATCGGCTGGAACAAGGTCTGGAGTGAATTGAATACGCTTAAAACTCGCTCCAATCGCGTCAGCCGTGCTTTTAATCGCTAGGGTTTTAGCGAGTCCCGGAACACCTTCAATTAAAATATGTCCACGAGCAATCAAGGCTACCAGTAAACGCTCGAGCATCACATCTTGCCCGACAATTACACGTTTAACTTCAAATAAAAGGGTGCGAATTTTGGCGCTGGCATCCATAACTTCTTTGGGATTAAGGGGTGTGTTCATACTGACCTCGATACAGATGTGTTCATTGATCTCCAGTTTGCGGTATGGGAATGAAGGACGTGTGAAGGGGAAAGGCTAACTTCTGGGGTTGCTTGGCGTACTTGGACTCGAGGGTGTGCTTGGTGTACTTGGACTCGAGGGTGTGCTTGGCGTACTTGGACTCGAGGGTGTGCTTGGATTTAAGGGAATCAGTTCTTGCGCTCCGCCAGGCTGACCGGGTTGTTGTCCTTGCCCCTGACCGGGCTGCTGACCGGGTTGTTGACCGGGACGTGGAAAAGTAAAAAGTTGACCATCTTGGTAAATTTGTACAGGGCAATCTGCGGGGGCTTGTCCTTGACCGGGTTGTTGTCCTTGCCCCTGACCGGGTTGTTGACCGTTTGGACCAAGGGGAATCAGTTCTCGAGGGTCATTCGGGGCTGGCTGTGGGGTTGATTGTGGGGTTTGTGGAGCGGCGTTTTGCACCATCACCACAGCAGCCAAACTTTGGGGTTCTCGAGCTTCAAAGGTTGCACTAGGAAGGCTGACCCGACCCAGAAAAAAGCCAGCACCAAGCAGTGCAAAAGCAGCAGCCACTAAACCAAGTGATTTCATGGGAGTATTGTAGCGCTTTTATTATGAAGCAATTGAATAGAAAATGACAGTAACATTCATATAACCTTCAAAAACGCGCTGCTGACCGTACCAACATCATATGCTGCTGAGCGTACCAAAAGCTATTTGAAAGGCGACTGGTTCGAGCCAAACATGTTTTCGAGCGCAAAGTCGGGACAGTACCCGATTCTATGGTCAGTTAAAGTTAAACTGTATTTATGCCGCGTCTTCTTGCTATTGCCGATCCACACTTGTCCAGTGTGCATGGTAAATCCATGAGTATTTTCGGTGGTAATTGGCAAGGGCATCCGCAGGCTTTTTTTGACAGGTGGCTCGAGACAGTACACCCTGATGATACCGTGTTAATTGCTGGTGATATTTCTTGGGGAATGCGACTTGAGGAGGCATTACCAGACTTAGAAATGATTGCGGCACTGCCGGGCAAAAAAATTATCACTCGCGGTAATCACGATTATTGGTGGGGCAGTATTTCTAAGGTACGGG